>CALLYL010000948.1 GCA_937859535.1 uncultured Myxococcales bacterium | reverse complement strand
TGGCGTAGCTCTCGACGAAAAAGTCGATCTCGCGTCGTCGAATGCCACCGCCCGTGTCATCGGCTCGAACACAGCCATCGTGGCTGCTGCCATCGGGAAGTCGCATGCCGCGCAACTCCGGTAGGTACAAAGGGGTGCCCAGTGGAACCCAGCGCGGATCGACAGCAACAGAGCGAAATGGTTGCAGGGCTCGCTGCTGACCACCTTTGCCAAACGGATGCGACTGCGGGTCGAGCGTCTGGTAGCAGGTGCCAATTCCGTAAGAGCAGCGTCCGTCGTAGTTGA
This sequence comes from uncultured Myxococcales bacterium, assembly GCA_937859535.1. Taxonomy (GTDB): domain Bacteria; phylum Myxococcota_A; class Polyangia; order Palsa-1104; family JAEUJZ01; genus JAEUKA01. Next base: position 3,711 of record CALLYL010000948.1, on the reverse strand, counting down.
TGAGTCGTCCGTCTCGAAGAACGCCCGAGCCCTCGAGCCGCAATTCGAACACAAACGCACGCGGGAAACGACCAATTGGAAAGCCCTGACGCGTGTAGATTTCGATCTCGTAGGGTTCGTTTGCGTACTCCGACTCGTAAGCCAGCCAGTAGTAGGTCAGCTTGTACGTTCCCGATTCACCGAGAGGATAGCCGCAGCAACCTTTCTCTTTGCCACTCGGTGACAGCTTGGCGGAAAAGCTGTGCGGCTGCTTGGTGCTGCCTTCCTCATCGCTTGGTACCGTGCGCAGTCGGTCGGACGATAGCACCGATAGGACCGACATCGGCAGCGCACCACTTGGGATGAGCCCGCTCACTGCCGAAAGAGCGACACCATCGGCCGTGCCGGGGGTCGCAAGCAGGAGCAGGGTGACGGAGATCCCGAACATGAATTCTAGCTACAGGATACAGGGAACGGGCGGCGGTTCATAAGGACAGTGCTCGGAAGCCAAACAGACGAAGCCGGCGCAGTAAAACATCGAGGAGCAACATCCCGATGGCGGCGAACACCAGCGATGGCCAAAGGGATCGGAGGTAGCGGATCTTCTCATCGCCAGGCGCAACCACCGAACTCGCATCGCGCAGTAGCTGGCCATGCGTGAGCGCCGCAATCTGAGCGAGGAGTGCATCGTCGGGTGGCAGTGCCAGGTATTCGCGAGGGTAGGGCAAAGACAGCGTGCCCCATGACTCCGCGACGACGGGACCAGGTGTACCTGGATGTGGCGAAGGGCTGCGATGAACGGCGCGTAACAGGAACGACCCGGTGCGACCGAGCCGGACTTCAGCCTCATATCGACCCGGCGCGACCAGCGACATCTCTTTGCGCAGCAGCACGTCGCCCTTGCCCGCGATGAGCCCAAGGCCGCCACCGGTCGGAGAAATCACTTCCAGATCGGTTTGGAGCCCGGACAAAAAGCGATCGTCCGCAGACACCGCATCGACCCGGACTCGCAGAAATGGCGAAGCCACGGTGGTCTGTAGGTCATAGCCGTGCCCGGTTCGCTGTCCGTCATGCCGCATCGAGGACCGCACCAACTGCGCCCAGAACTTGGCGTATCCCGGCCAGCGCAGCCAATCGACCGCCCAACGATTTTTGGCGTCACTGGTGAATGCGACGGCTTGCCCGAGTCCTTGTCTCCATCGGGCGAGCAGTGGCTCCCCAAGTGGCGAAATCAGGATGACCTCAGCGAGTGGCTTGGCCTTCGTCGATACATAGCCGCGCAGCGGGGGGGCTCCCTCGATTCCCACACCATCGAGCAGCTCGACAAACTTTGACACCCTTGGCACCACTCGTTCCTCGATCAGTGCCGAGCGCGCCACCTGGGTTGTTTCCTTCGTGAATATCTTCGGCACCGACGAAGCGTCTTGCGTGAAGTAGAAGCGCCCGCCGCCATGCTCGGCGATTGCGGTGAGCAGCGTTTGATCAGCCCCGGCTCCCACGCCAACGGTCGAAACGGTGATCTTGTTCTGCACCATCTGATCGGTCAGCTCGATGATGCCCTGATATTCAGCCTGTCCGTCGGTCAGCAGGATGACGTGCTTGATCTTGGCGTTGGCCGAGACGAGCTGCTGATACGCCTCGTTAAGCGGTGGCAGGAGCTGTGTGCCGCCACCCGCCGTCAACTTGGCAATGTCGGTTGAGATCCGGATGCGGTTCTGGGCTCGCTGAAGCCGGACCAGTGGAATCGCTTGACTGTCGAACGCCACCACCCCAATCAGATCGTCGGGCGCGAGCATCTCGGCAGTGGCCCGCGCCGCATCTTTGGCCAGCTCTAGCTTCGGTCCGTTCATCGATGCTGAGCGATCAATACAGAGCACCAGCCCGAGGCTCGGCTGCTCCCGCTTTTTTTCCTGCTCGAAGCGTACCGGCAGCAATTTTTCAAGCTGCGTGCCTTGATAGCCACCCGAACCGAAGCTGTTTTCACCGCCGACCATCACAAACCCACCGCCCAGGTCGCGGACATAGGACTCGATCGCGAGCATCTGCGCCTGGCTCACCAGCGTCGCAGAGACATCGGACAGCAGCACCAAGTCAAACGGCAACAGATCCTTGGCGGAGGATGGCATCCCGTGCGGCCCGCGTGCCTCGACGTCGATGTTTTCGCGTTGCAGCGCTTGGGTCAGGTACCCCTTGGCGGCGGTCTCTCCCTCGATATACAGGACACGAGGCCGTCCTTTCGCCAACACCGACAGCACCGCTTGGTTGTTGTCTGCAATCGTGTCGCGTAGCGCGGGCACCGGCTTTCCATCCGCGCTCGGTTTCGGCATGAGTCGAGCTTGATAGGTCAGCGCACCAGGGCCTTTGGGTTCACTGCGGAAACGGATGAGGTTGCGGCCCGGCGTTAGCTCTAGGTCACGATGATCGTCGTCGGGGTTTGGCACTCCGTTTTGGGACAGCTCCAGCCGGACCGATTGGGTGACGTTGGAATAGACCTCTGCTTCGAGGGTAAACGGGGCACCGACTTTGAGCTGGGCATCCGCTGATGGACCGCCGCTCATTCGCAGTTCACGCACCAGCACTTCGGGGGCGTCACTGGCCAGGAGCGGCACCACGCTGACCGCGACGTTGCGGCGCGCTGCCGCGACCGACTCTCCGAGCACATCCCCTTCGGTTTGATTGCCATCGGAAAAGAGCACCGTTCGTCTCAACGTACCTGGGGCATGCAGTCCATATGAGAGCTGGAGTGCTGCCTGTAGATTGCTTGCGGTTCGATCGGTATCGTCGTCTCCGACATCCTTGCTGTGCGGGGTGCGCAGCGGCGGCAGCGCCACCCCCGATGCAGGAAGCGGCACCAGGCGTGGGCGACCGGCAAAGCGTACGATGTGCAGGTCATCGCCGCGTCGATTCGTCTCGGCGCGCAGCGACTCAAGCTGGGACGTCACCATCGCAAGCTGTGAAGCCGACACAGAGTCGGATACATCCACCAGCGCGACCACCGACAACTTCTGTCGTTCTCCCAGGATGGCCGGCTGCGACAGCGCCAAGCTCAAGCATCCCAGCAGCACGCTTCGCACGAGGAGCTGTAGCCACAACTGCCGCCGTGACATATCCGTCAGCGAGATCAGCAGTCCCGGCACCAGCCACGGCACAAGCGACGCCAGCATCAGCCACAGCGGATGCTCGATGACCAGCACCTTCCTGCCAAGCTTGAGCGCGAGCCCATCCCCGACAGCGCCACGCAGCGACTCGCCGAGTAGCTCGCGCCCGGCCATCAGCAGCTTCGGTTCAAACAGCCGCAAGCCCAGCAGTGCATACGACCCGGCGAGTAACAGCCCCGACACAATCGCCGCCAGCAGTGTGGGGAGGAGCAGTCCCAGCCGACCGCGCCGGAACGCCCACAAGCAGGCAGCCGCACTCACCAGCACATAGGCGGTTGCGATCATCACCAGCAGCGAGCTGGGCAGCGGCGTGCTCATACCGTCCACCTGCGATGGTAGGTCCACCACTCCAAAAACAGCAGCAGCAGTGCCGCCAGCAGTAGATACGGCCACAGCGTCCGCTTGAGCGCTGCTTGTCCTCCATCGGGCGGTCGCAGCGTCGTATGCTCGAGCTGTAGCTCGCTCTTCACCAGGGCCGCCGATTCTTCGCTGGCCACTAGATTGAGCGCCAGCGCGAAGCCGCGCAGCAAATCCGGTACTCGCAGCGAGTAAAAGCCGGTCTGCTCGCCGTATA
>CALLYL010000947.1 GCA_937859535.1 uncultured Myxococcales bacterium | reverse complement strand
AGATAGGGCGCAGAACGTTCGGGTTGGGTTTGGTGGTTGCACTGGCATCGACGGTGAGCTGCTCTAAGCTGTTTTTGGAGAATCCGCTCGAACCGGGCGTGTACGGAAGCAGCGAAAAGGAACTGCTTCGACTGTGGACAGACGTGCTCACGGCGGCGAAGCGGGATGACCGACAGCGACTTGTCGAGATGATGGCCTCGATGAAGATGTCGCCTGAGGAGCTGGGGATGCTGATTGGGCAGGATAAGGCTCGACGGTTTTGGCCCCGCTATGAGCTGCTCGCCAAGCCCCTGCTCGGACCGGCTGCGGCGGAGCTAGTGGCCAGCATCTACGAACATCATTACGACGACGTCGAGGTGACCCGAGTCGACACCTTGTCCGCCGAGAAGCAAAGTGACACCGAGAAAGTGATCCAACGAGCCCTGGTGCAGCCGACCCCGGTTTATCGAGTGCGCATCGTCCGCAAAGGCCATCCCTACGCCATTCGGTACGACTTTTTCGTATACCAGCACGGCTTCTGGAAAACCGGTCGAGAGCTGGGCAAGTTCCTCGAACCGCCACCACCACTCAATTCGCCAGAGCTGCCAGTGAAGATCGCCCCACCGCCAGCGCAAAGAGATGGTGGTACGCCGATTGTCAACTAACGAGAGGCCGAGAGGTTGACGTCGACCGATCGCGTGCGTATGCTGCCTTTGCCCTTGGTTGCTCCCCAGTTCGGGGGCGTAACGGTTTCGACGGGGGTGATCTGAGTAGACGGTTGCGTGTCGAGGATTCGTTACCTCGTAAATCCAGCGGAAAAATCAGAAACGCGAACGATAACGCGTACGCTCTCGCTGCTTAATAACCAGACAGAGAGCCGCTCCCCTCGGGTAGTTCTCGCGACTTGAGACGGGGTGTCAAAATAAACGAGATAGCTCCCTCGGCTTTCACCGCGAGGATGGCGAAACCAAAGGTGAAATAGCCCAAGGGATTCTATGTCGGTGGAGAGTTCCAGCGGGTGAATCAAACACCGACTACACACGTAGTGGCCCCTGCCAAGCACTTTCGGACCCGGGTTCGACTCCCGGCGCCTCCAATAGGCCTCACCGATGCCAACTAGCTGGTGTCGGTGGGGCTTTTTTTATGGCTGCGCGGATGGCTGGCTGGAAGGCGTTGCGACCTGTCGAGGTTTGCGACTGGGCCAGAACATGATGAGCGCTCCGCCCACGGTGAGGCCGATTCCAGCACCAACGAGTCCACCGCCAATCGCAGCGGTGTTGTAGAGCAGCTCACAGGGGGTGCCGCTGGACGGGGCAGGATTGTCGCCGCACGAACCGTTTTGCGAGAGAGCAGCAATACCAAGCCCGGTCAGCGTGACTCCCGTTACCAACCCGACACCACCAAAGATCCAGCGCAGGTTGCGAGAACGGGCCGACTCGCCTGGAATCGTGGTGAGCACAGGTGGTGGAGGGGGCGGCGGCGGCGCTCGTCTGAGAAGATCAGCCGTGATCTGAACCGTCGATCCTGGGGCGACCGCGACCTTGGATTGATAAGGCTCATGGTCGGTTAGTTCGATGGTGACGACATGACTGCCCGAAAGTGTTACTCGCGAAAGCGGCGTTGCGCCGAGAACTCGACCATCGACCGAGACGGTGGCCGATGGAGGATTGGATTCGATCTGAAGCGTGCCGCGAGGACGGCTGAGTGCGATCTGAAACAGCCGACGGGTGAGAGAGAGCGTTGCACTACCTAAGACCTCGGTGGCGATGGTTTCTTCCAGGTGAGCGGCGTGTAGACCACTGGCCAAATCGAGCAGATCCGCCATCACTGTGATGCCGGTAGACGCATCTTGGGACTTGAGCGAATACGTGAGCTGGTAGCGGACCTCGGACTTTTGGGAAATGCGATCGAGGCACGGCTGATGCTGCAGACAGGAAGGAGACTCACCGCCGACGAGTTCTGCGACTTTGTCAGGTGGCAGGATGATCGCGTGCTCATTGCGGGCAGCAGCGATGATCGATTCCTCGACCTGTTTCTTTTGGTCATCCACTAGCCCTGACGCAGTGATCGAGAGGATCGCCAGCGAGTGGACGGTAAGTACGGCGATGAGCGAACCGGAGCTGCCAGCGGTCAGGTGCAGTTCTGCGGTGCGACCATCGGGAATCGTCAGCGGGTCGCTCTCTGAAGTGATGCCACGGGATTCGAGCCGATAACGATGTGGACCGGGTGCCAGCAGCAGCGGTCGATTGAGAGGAAGAGTTCCCACAAGTCGACCATCGATGAGGAGAAACGCTCCACTGGATCCAGCAACGGTCACTTCACTCACCGAAGGCGGAACAGCGAGCACTTGCTTGCGCAAAGAATCGGCGCTTTTCTCATCGGTTGCGGTCGCCCCGGTCTCCAAATAGCGACGATATAGATCGGCAGCGACGATGGATTGACCTTGAGCCTCGGCGACTTTGCCGAGTTGATACAAAAGCTCCGGGGTTGGTTTGATGCGAAAGGCTTGCTCCAGCAGCGGTTGGGCACGAGCTGGATCATTGGCGATGAGAGCCGCAGTGCCATCGGCCATCAGCTTGGCAAGCTTGTCAGCCAGCGGGCCCCGAGCCGGTTGCGGCATTGGACGATTGGGCAACGGCGGAGGAACGGCCGCGCACGGCCAAGCAGCGACCGTCATCGATAGCAGCACAGCCAGACTTGCTGAGCCGAGCCGCTGCGACCTGATCCTTAGGGGCATTGCCTCACGGGAGTGGTGAGGCCAGCGTAAATCGACATCACTTTGGACTTACCGCCACCCAGGCTGATGAGGTGCTCGCCCGGCGGCAGGAAGTACTCTTCGGTGAGCTTACATTTGCCCTCTTTGAGCGTGAATATCTGGATTCGGCCCATTCTGGGTGCAAGCTTGGCGACGGCAGCTCGTACTGCGGCAGCGGTCTCGGAGCGCTGGTGGGGAACGGGCAACGTCAGGTATTTGCCGTACTCATTCATTGCTTCGCGCCACTGACCTCGTGCGTCGTAGAGCCGAGCCTGCAAGTAGACCAGTTCGGACATAAGCTGGGGACGAGCCCCCATTCGGAGACCCACCCGACGGGCCCGCTCGATCAGGGTCTGGGCTTTGGCTAGCTCCTTACTGCGCAGTGCCTCGCTGGCATCGTGGACCAGTTGCTCGGTCAGCGTTCCCAGCAGCTTGACGGTGACGGTGGAACCAGCGTTGACCTGAACGTCTTGGCCGCCCCCAACCGACGTAATGCGATGCTTTCCGACGGAAAGCGAGATCGGCTTATCGGATACCAATTGAGGGGCTCCTTTGTCGATCTGCACCCTCACACCGTCTTCTCCAACGAGCTGCACAAAACCCGAGCCGCTTGACGACGGATTCGGATCTTTGGTCGCGGACGGCTCGCCCGGGACGGGGCCTTTGTTGGGAGTCTCCGCCTTGTCTGAGGTCTTGTCCGGCGCTTTCTCTGGCTTCTCAACGGGAGCTTTTTCAGTTAGCACCTGCGGATTTTGCTTTGCCAAGTCGCCCAGCAGTTGGTTGGCCCGCGACCGCACCAGCAGATCCGAGTCATTGCGAAGCGCCCGCAGCATCGGCAAAAACGAGGAGTCCTTCGTTCTTAGATAGAGGCTATGAGACACCTCGGCAGCTCGACGCCGAACCACCGCAGAGGGGTCGGTTGTGAGGCTAGGAAGCAGTTTTTTTGCCGCCCGTGCCGGCAGCTCCGAAATCGTCCCGAGCATCGCGTGTCGCTCTGCAACGCTGGTGCCCACCATCACACTCTGCGGCGGTGGCTCGACATCCTCACCAAGCTTGCTAAGTAGTCCGTACGCAACCACAGCGTCGAGATCCGATGAAATCGCCACCTCACGTAGGACGGGAATGGCTCGCTTGTTGCCCTTTTGGGCCAGCTTGCGAGCGGCGGCGAAGCGAACCTTGCTATCGCTGTCTTCGAGCGCTTTGGTGAGCAGCTCGTCGTCAGAGTCGCTGTTTTCGACCGCTTGGCGACGGACAGCAGCATCGCTCGATTGGGCACCGCCGCGCATGGCGGTGGCTTGGCTGCGGTCGCCCATACCGAGCAGCGCTCCACGCGCAGCCATCCGTTCTCGCTCGTCGTTAGACTGGAGGAGTTTGCTCACCCGTTCTGCTGCGATTTTCGGGGACTCCGCATCGCCACGTCGGATCAGCTCGGAGGACACCTTGCCCATCGCTTGGGCTGCTGCCACCCGTACGTCCTTGTCCGCATCGCTTAACCCAGTCGCCAGCGCGGTGAGTGCATCCTTGCCACCACGGTCGGCAAGCGCAACCACAGCACTTTTTCGCACATTCGCGGAGCGGTCCGAGAGCGCTTTGCGAAGGGCTTCCATGCTACCCCCACTCGACTCGCTCCCAAGGAGAAGTACGGCCAGCTCTCTGGTCGAGTCGCTGTTACTGCCGAGCGCTGCTTTGGCCCAGCCGAGCGATAGCTCCTCTGGAGGCGTCTGTGTTCCCGTCGCTAACAGTAGGATCGCCCCAGCGGTGGTGTAGCGCAGTCGCTTGCTGATGTTCCGTTCCCCGAGCACCAGAGCGAGTCGACTTGCGTTTTCGGACCTGCCCAGGTCGGCGAGTCCCTCGACGGCCACTTCGCGGGCGGTATCGGGCTGTTTGTCATCGCTACTGCTTTTTTCCAGCAGCACTTGCCCAGTGGTGTCACCAAGCTGGGCCAAGAATCGCACCGCTCTGAGCTGCTCGGGCCCATCAAACTGGGCATTGCGGTCCAGCCACTCTCGCGCTGTGCCATCGCCGAGCCGCACGAGCTGATAGGCCAGGCGCGCTTTGTCAGCGCTCTGCGCTTTGCCGTCGAATATCTGCCGTAGTTTGGCCAGTGCCTGCGTGTCGCCACCACGAGCCAACGAAAGCAGCAGCGGCACCATGGCGAGTTGCGGCTCCCCCATCGTTGCTTTTTGCAGCAGCGCCATCGCGCTCGAGTCACCTTGTTCTGCCAGACGCAGCGCCGACTCGACCTTAGTAAGTTCGTCGCTTTTGGCCAGCAGCGTGCGCAGTGTCTCGGGACCGCGAGGATTCGATAGCTTGCTGAGTGCCGCAGCGATTTCGACCGTGGTTCGCGGGGTGGTGCTCTTCTCCAGCGTCGACAGCAGATCCGGCTCCAGCGCCACCGCGCCGAGTTCACCAATGGTTTTGGCGGCGGAGGCTTGCACCGTTGGTTGTCCGTCACTGAGCAGCGGCTGTGCCAGCGCGCCAAAGCCCGAATCACGACTCAGCTCGATGGCTCGTAGTGCCAAGCTGCGCTCGGCCGGATCGCCCGCCACCAGACCCGCTTGAATGACCTTGAGCGCCTGTTCTCGTGCCTCAGACAGCGTCGGGACATGGACCACTTTCCAGATTGCCAACCCGGCCATCGCCATGACCACCACGCACGCTGCGCCCGCAACCGCCGTGAGTACCGGACTGACCCGCCGCCGACTCGCTTTTACGATCGCCGACAGCTCGCTCGCGACCTCGGACATCGTTGGGCGCTGCACCGGCTCCAGCGCCATCATCCGCTGGATGAGCTGCGATAGCTTGAGCGGTACAGCCTTGCTGAGCTCGTGCAGCGGCGTCGCCTGCTTGGCAATGAGCGCCAGCGAGTTGGTTTCATACGGCAACTTGCCGCAGAGCAGCTCGTAGAGCACCAAGCCGAACGAAAAGACATCGGCACGCCCGTCGACATCTTCGGCCCCACCGTGCTGTTCAGGGGCCATATAGAGCGGGGTTCCCAGATACGAGCCGGCACCGGTACGAGCGCCCCGCTTGCCAGACTCCCGAGGGGACGGTGCGACCGGGGTGGTTCGCCGAGCGACCTTGGCGATTCCGAAGTCGAGGATCTTGACGCGATCCTCCGTCGGTCGCACTGGGTCCGGAACCAGCATCAGGTTTTCCGGCTTCAAGTCGCGGTGGACGACATTCTTTTCGTGGGCTGCAGCGAGCGCTCGGGCGGCTTGTTCCCCGAGTCGAGCTGCCTCGATCGCGGTCGGCTTCACCCCCGGCTGCACATAGCGATCGAAGAGAGACTTGCCCTCTAAGAACTCCATCACGATGTACAGCGAGCCGTCCATTTCCTGCCCGAACTCGAAGATTTCGACGAGACCCGGGTGGCGGATGATGTTGACGGCGCGGGCTTCATTGAGGAAGCGTTTGGCGTACTCGTCATTTTTCGCAAACTCAGCGTGCATCACCTTGACGGCGGCTCGTCGACCGATGGTGTGATGCTCGGCTTCGTAGACGACGCCCATTCCGCCCTCGCCAAGCTTGCGCAAGAGCCGGAAGTTGCCAAACACGCTGCCAATACGCGGATCGTCGCTGGACATACGGGTGGTGCCGGCGTTTAGAAACAAAACGCCTAACTTAGCTTAGTCTATCTTCTTCCCAACATGCAGCCTCTGTCTTTCATGTCTGATGTGGGTAGGTCTGGGGCCGCCCGCCCCATTGTGCTTGGTCATCGGGGAGCGTCGCACGACCACCCGGAAAACACGCTGCTCGCGTTTCGGGCGGCGATTGAGCAAGGTGCCGATGGCGTCGAGCTGGATGTGATGCTCTGTGGATCCGGCGAGGTGGTCGTGGTCCACGATGACACGCTGGCTCGAGTAACCCGCGAAGCCCCCGGTTCGCATCAGCGTGTGCGCGAAACTCCACTTGGCGAGCTGCGCCGCTTTGATGTAGGCAGGGGCGAGCGCGTGCCCACGCTCGAGCAGGTCTTTACCGAACTCGGACCGAACGCGCTGGTCAACGTCGAGCTGAAATCGCAGTCGTTGCTCCATTCCTATGAGTATTTGCGGCTCCCGTTTGACGATGGGCTTGCACAGGCGGTTGCCAAGGTGCTGTTACGAGCTGGGCGGCTCAATGACAGTGGCAAGACGCTGGTGTCCTCGTTCGATCCGTTTCAGCTCTTGCGTTTTCAATCCGAAGCCAAAGGCTGCGTGCCGCTTGGCTACTTGTTTGAAGCAGGGCAGGGCGAGCTGATGCGCAACTTATATCGACTGCCACTGTGGTCGCTCGCAGCGGTTCATCCCGAGGCCAAGCTAGTCGATGGGCCAGCGATGCGTGGCTGGCGGCAGCGCGGCTTGCGAGTCAACACCTGGACCGTCGATAAGCCCAACGAAGTGGCGACGATGAACTCCCATGGCGTCAATGCCATCATCACCAATCGTCCGGCCCAGGTGCTGGAGCGGCTGGCGAAGTGGTAATGGTTTTGCACAGTTTGGGAGCCTGATGATGACGGACGAGAGTGTGACGCTGCGGCTGAGTCGGCTGCCCCAAGTCCAAGCGGTCCTGTTGCAACCGGAGGTCGTGAAGCTCCTGTCAGAGCTGCCGCGCTGGTCGGTGGTGCAAGCGGTGCGTGATGAGCTGGCCGTGACGCGGCGAAAGCTCCTGGATGGCACGCTACTGTCCGCCGAGCCCAAGCTGGTGCTGTCGAATGCCGAGATTGCTAGGCGGGCGCGTGAGCTGCTGACTTCGCGGCTGCGGAAAGTGGTGAACGCGACCGGCGTGGTGCTGCACACGAACCTGGGCAGGGCACCGCTGGCTGAGCGCGCGCTACGTCGCATGGCCGAGCTGGCGAGCGGCTACTGCAACCTCGAATATCAGCTTGAGAGCGGCACCCGTGGCAGTCGTCAGCAGCCTCTATCGACGCTACTGCGCCAACTGACCGGAGCCGAGGCGCACCTGGTCGTGAACAACAATGCGGCGGCGGTGCTGCTGGCGCTCGGCGGACTGTGCGCGGGTCGTGAAGTGGTGGTTTCTCGTGGTGAGCTGGTCGAAATCGGTGGCTCGTTTCGGGTGCCTGATGTGATGGAGGCTTCGGGTGCGAGGCTGCGTGAGGTCGGAACCACCAACCGCACCCATCTGCGTGACTACCTTGCGGTGACGGGCGAAGCGACGGCAGCGTATCTAAAAGTGCATCGCAGCAACTTCGCTCAGGTTGGCTTTGTGGCCGAAGTCGGGCTGGCCGAGCTGGCCCACACTGCCCACGAGCGCGGGCTGCTCTGCCTGTATGACCTGGGATCGGGCGCGCTGGTGCCGATGCACCGCGAGCGGGATGGAGCGCTCGGCGAGGAGTCCGCAGCGACCGATGAAGACAGCAGCACAGCATCGGAAATGCCAGAACCGACGGTGGCCGAGGTCATCGCCCAAGGCTGCGATGTGGTGATGTTATCGGGCGACAAGCTGCTCGGTGGACCGCAAGCGGGGATTCTGTGTGGCAGCGCGACCGTGATGGCCAAGCTGGCAAAACATCCTCTGCTGCGAGCGCTTCGGCCCGACAAGCTGACGCTGGCGGCACTGGAAGCGACGCTGGAGCTGTACCGAGACGGACTGACCGATCAGATTCCGACCTGGCGAATGCTCCAGATGTCGGAAGTGGAGCTGCGCTCACGGGCCGAGCTGCTGCAAGCCGCGCTCACCCAGCGTGGGGTGTCAGCGACTCTGGTTCGCGTCCGTTCCGCAGTGGGCGGAGGGGCGCAGCCGCTTCGGAAGCCGTGGAGTTGGGCGGTCTCGCCGACGGTTCCAGCGATGGAAGTGCTCCATCTACAAGCGGCGCTCAGGCGTCATGATCCGCCGGTGGTAGCCCGCGTCTCGGGAGGGCGACTGCTGTGCGATGTCCGGACCATCAGCGAAGCCGAGCTGCCAATCTGTGTGTCTGCGCTGGCCCAAGCCGTCGGCCCAGGTCGATCGGTTTAGTAGGTTCCAGCGAGCAGTCGCACCAGGCGTGCGGTATCGAGGATGGCGCGACCCGCTCGGGCGGGGTTGACGAAGAGCAGGGTCAGCCCGCGGATGCGCAGCGGGCGGCGTAACAGCGACAGCATCAGGTCCAGACCTGCTGGCGAAACAAACAGCGGCAGGCCCAGGAGCGTCGGCACCATTTGAAGACGTGGCAATAGCTCGCTCTCGGCCTCAAAGGTTAGGTCCGGCTCGATCAGGGTGTTCAAGATCAGACAGCCATTGTCCCCAAATACCAGCGTGACTTCTTCGCGTGAGTCGCTGGCAATCATACCGAGCCGACAGCTCAGTCCTGGCAGCCTATCTCCATGTCGCCGCGCCGTATCGGATAGCACCCCCTGCAGAAGCAGCGCCAGTGGACCCGCGTTCAAGCTATCGGAAAGCGTGACGGATTCCATTTGTCTCAGGCTACACTCCGCGCCATGCAATTTCCATCCTCGTCTCGAAGGTTGTTTTCCCGTCGGTCAGCCAGGTGGACGGTGCTGTGTACCGGAATCATGCTCTGGGGCTGTGATGAGCCGCAGTCGACCGACTCGCTTCCCGTCGAGCCGGAGCTTTCATCCTGCAGTGCGGCGCTTCCCGAACCGCGAACTTTGAGTGCGCCGAACCCCGAGGTCCAGGGTGCCAGCGTCTGCCTCAGCGTTCACCCGAGCGAAGCGGCGGCGAATCCGATGCCAATGGTTGGCGTGCGCAAAGGAACCGATCTATCGCTGGATGGCTATACCCGACTCGGTTCGGCGGTGGTGCTACAGCTTGGTCAGCCCGTTGGACAGCGCGGCCTCGACATCGTGCTGCCGGTACCGCTGGCCTCGATTTCCAAGTTTCTGTCCCTGCGCCATCGACTGGTGGTGTTGTCGCGCTTCGGACAGGCACCCACGCACGTCACGCCGGTCGAGAACATGACGGTGTCGACCGCGCAGGGCGGTCAGGTTCGGTTTCACCTGCCTGGGCACGACGTGGCGCAGCTTGGGCCGGACAAGACGCTGGCAGACGTAGCGACCTTCCAAGTGGCGATGCCGGTGGACCTTGGCGGCACTGTGAAGCGCAAGTTCACCTACCGAGCCGTCGCGGGTGTGTCGATGGGCGGCATCGGCGCGTCGATGTACTTCTTCCGCCATCCCGAGCGCTTCGATGCGGTCGGCGTGCTCGGGGCTGATCCCGGACCGGATCTTACCTACAGCATGGGCTTTACCCGCGACATGTTCTTTGGCGGCTTCTGCACCGCAGCCGATGAAAAAGCCGGCAAAGGCAAGATCGGGCAAACCTGTCCGCAGGCGCGACCGCCGCTTAAGGGCCAGAACGAAAACGTCGGCTCCTTTGAAGCGATGCCGGTTCAGCTTGGCGAGGGAATCGGTCTGACGCTGCGCCGCAAGCTCTACCTTCGTGCGAACCGGGATCTGGTCCGGGCGATCGGCAACTGGGCGATGTATAACCCCCAAGATCCGTTTTTGCCGCCGGGAGTGCCCTCGTCCACGGTGATGCAGACGCCAGATCAGGCCTGCAAAAATCCGGTCGTCCTCAAAGGCAAAACCAGCGACCCCACCGGCAAGTCCTTCTACGACGGACGCTTCAATCCCGAGGGCAAGTGGGACGTCATCACGTTCTGCGACGGTGGCGAGGCCGATGGCAAGCAAGGCGTGTTCGATGGCAGCAAGCCGCAGACCGACCCGGTGCAGATCGCGCTCGCGGTCGATGTCAACGGCAACGGCAAGCGGGACGCCGGAGAGCCGGTGGTGATCCAGGCGAGCGAGCCCTTCCAAGACGTCGGACTCGATGGCCTGCCCGATGCCAAAGAGCCGGGCTACGACCCCGTTCGCAACCCCGATCCTGCGGGCGATAACTATCACTACCTGAAGAATCCGGGTGGCAGCGAGGGCAACTTTCGCTTCGACCAGGGCGAACCGTATGAAGACAGCGGGCTCGATGGGGTCAAAGGCAAGGGCTGTGAGATCGACGGCGGCACTCCTGGCTGCTTCGATCACGGCGAGGGCAATGGGCGCTTCGACTACAACCCCGGCCTGGTCAAGTGGATGGATCACGATCCCCATTCCCTGGCCGAAAAGATGTCGCTCTTGGAGCTTTCCAAGAAGGACATCTATTACGACGCGGGCATCCGAGACTTTTTCAACGCCCACATCTCGACCGGCTATCTGTTCGGGCTGCTGGCCTCGCGGGGGCTGTCGACACAGCTCTTTGGTGGTTTTCCGGCGCTCACCGGCCAAGCTCCGACCGAAGAGAACTCCTTTTCGGCGAGCGAGGTCGATATGTCGAAGCTCGGGCGGCGGCTGTTTGTTCGCTACGGCAACCCCGAGATCTCCGAGGCTCGGGCGGCAGAGACGGGCGATGGTCGGCACGCGGGAGCGGTGTCCCAGGTGGTTCATCGCGCCATCGTGCTGTTCAAGTTCCTGCTGACCCGCTGGCCCGATGCCGATACCGCGATTCAGCCCTCGGACGATCCGCGACTGGTGCCCAAGGGTCTGTCGCTGAAGCTCAAGTCTGGCCGTCAGACGCCGTACAGCATGATCTTGCCGCCGGGTTACTTCGAGCCGCAAAACCAAGGACTGCGCTATCCCGTGATCTACTTTGGCCACGGCTACGGCATGGACCCGACCGACCTGGGCAAGAGCATCGGCAGCCTGATCCACAGCTTCATGTCCGATCCCGATGACAAGCAGCGGCTCCCGAAAGCGATCCTGGTGTTCATTGATGGGGTCTGTCGTCCAGGCGGAGAAGTGCCGACGCAGCCGCTGCCAGGGGAGGGCGATCTGTGCGAAGAGGGCACGTTCTACACCGACCACCCGCAGGGCTCGTATCAAGGGGAGTCGATGTTGGAACAGCTCGATGAGCATCTACGAACCAATTACCGCGTTCGCGAACCGTCGGAGCAGACGGTTCCGCTGGGGTAGTCACAGCCGAGCAATATGAATCCCAAAGGGTGCTTCATATCGAGGCACCTGAGTACACCGCGAAGGAGACCCGAGATGATGACGATGAAAAAGAGTGTTCTTCTGACCTGCACCGCGTTTGCGATGACGCTGCTCTGTTCGTCTGTCGCGTTTGCGGATGGTGACGGTGAAGAAGGCGTCGAGACCGGCGACGAGTTTGCTCCTGACTGGGCCGATCCTGACTACGCTGCCAAGCTGTCGCAGGCTCAGGCGGCCTCGCTGATTCGGGCCGCTGGGATTGGCGTTTCCTCGAGCGGCAACTGCACCACCCGCACCAACTCGACCTGCACCTCGTTCGAGCAGATCAACGACACCACCGTAAACGGCATCATCACCCTCAAGCGGGCGAGCGGCTGCGCGATGACCATCACCGGAGGAACCGAAACCGGCCACGCTTCGGGCACCTACAGCCACTGGAACGGCTTCAAGGTCGACATCGCGTTTTCGACCTGCATCGGCAACTACATCGTCAATAACTTCACGTATCAGGGCAAGCGTGGTGATGGCGCACCGCTGTACAAGTCGGCGGCGGGCAACCTCTACGCCAAAGAGTCCACGCACTGGGACATCACTTACTTCTAACCAGTGCTGCCTGACTGTGAGACGATTTTGCCCCTACGGTGACGCTGCCTTTGCTTCATTCCCACCTACAACCGGTCGCCGCTTTCGCTTCTGATGTCGACATACCGAAGTAACCTTGTGGCCGAGGACGCTTTCCTACGCACGGATTTGGTGGTGGAGGGCGCGGGACTCGTCGGGAAAGGCCTGTTTGCGCGTAACCCGATTCCCCGTGGAACCGTGATCGGTTGCCTGTGTCCAGGGACGCCGGTGGCGTTGCCCATCGATGCGGAGGGCCAAGTCGACTATGGCCACTGGGAGTCCGCCCAGACCATCGATCTGGTCGTGGAACCACAGCGGCTGATTTGCCTGGTCAAGGACTGCGGCCCAGCCGGTCCTCGCGGTGCGGATCTCATCAACCATAGCTGCACGCCAAACTGCGAGATCGAAGCGCGCTTGGTCGTTCGGGCCTGCCGAGACATTGCGCCCGGTGAGGAGCTGCTCGTCGATTACTTGGCGAGCCAGATCACCCTGCACAAAGAGGGCATCCGCTGCCTCTGCCGTCCCGACTGCCCGACCGTTATCTAGGATTATTCTTTTTTGCGGCGGTGGTGGCGGCGCTTGGGCTTCTTGGCGGCTTCTTCGTCTGCTTCCTCGGCATCGGCGCTGGCTTTGCTGGCGACTTCGGACTTGGCGGAGGTTGGTTCGACTGGAGCGGCGTCTTTGGTTTCGACAGCTTTGGGCGCTGGCTTGGTTGTGTCGACCGCTGGGGCGACGATGGCTGGCGTGACGACCACCGCTGGAGTTGTGCTCGGGACGACTTTGGGGGGCGTACTCATGCCCCGGCTGAGCAGCCAGACCACCGAGGCACCGATGCACAGACAGCCGATGCTCACCCCGGCCAGCACCGCCAAGCTCGGTCCACCGCTCTGTCCCGAGTCGGCTTTGGCGGCCCCTTCGGCGAAGCGCTGCTCAATGGTCTTACCCGCCAGTCGTTCCTTCGCCCGTGCTTGATACTCGAGCAGCGGAAACAGCTCGACCTCTGCCGCGCCGGTTCGCTCACCATCGGGAGCGTACTCAAACGGATCATCGACGTCCTTCACCAGCCGCCACAGGTAGCTGTAAATCAGCGAGACGAAGCCGATGATGATGTACTTGCCGAGCACGCCGAACTCGGCCTTGTACGACGCGATGATGAGCAGCGTCAGCACCGACACCACCAAGATATCGAGCAGCGCATAGCCCGACGCCAAAAACCCGGTCCGCGAGATCACGCCAATGCGAGTCATCGTCCGGCGCAGGTTGTGGATTTCCGACATCATCCGGACAGCAGGCAGACCCGCATTCAGTTTGTCGAACTCCTTGACCAGCCCGTTGAGCTTTTCAATCGCCACAAACCCTTGTTCAGGAGTCCGTTTGCGCAGCAGCCAGCCGACCATCTCATCGGTCACTTCTGCGACCAGCTCTTTCATTTGACGTTCATTGACCGCAGGACGATTGGCACAGACCCAGCTCACCGTCTCTTCAATGCTCTCCAGACAGGTCGCCAGCTCGGCGGGAATCTTTTCGCTCTCTTTATAATCTTGCAGCGTGCCCGAAAGCATCAGACCGATCAGGAACACGCCACCCGTCAGCACCGGAGACAGGGCCGAGAAGTCCATGACCCCGCTGTAGTTGTTCATATAGTTCTTGAAGAAGTGTTCAAGAATGTAGCGAATCACGACGGCCACCAGCGGCACTGGCAGCGTCGAAATCATTAACTTCCACTTAAGCATGCTCATCGAACCAATGCCCTCGACATGCTGTGTGGGAGCCAAAAAGGCCACCGCACATTACTTAGACTTGGACTTTTTGACCTTGGGCTTCTGCGGATTGGCCCAGTTGCCACCCCATTTTTCGTAGAGCGAGTCCGCAAAGCTCTGCCACTCGGCGTGGGTGCGCGGCCCAGGGAAGGGCAGGGGGGGAATCGGCGCGTCGCCGGTCTTGATGACCTCGATGCGGTTGTCGTTGGTCACTTGGCCAATTTGCAGGAGCTTCCAGACGTGTTGGTTCGACGGGTCGACCCGCAGCCGGACGTTGCCCAGCTCGAACTCTTGACCCTTGAGCGCCAGCCGGACCCGGTTCACTTCCTCGCTGCCCGCCCGTTTGACTGCCGCCGCCCACAGCAGCACCCCGTAATAGGCCGACTCCATCATCTCGCTGACCGGACGATGCTCGCCGTACTTGCGCTTAAACCGCGTCGCAAACGGCTCTTCCTTCGAGTTCGCCAGCGTCGGGAATCGCGTTCGCGCCACGTAGTGACCGGCCAGCACCGGCTCCGAGAGCTGCGCCAGCTCGTTTTCGCCGAGCGTAAACGACAGCACCGGCAGAGTCCGCGCCGTGATGTCTTCCTCGATGAGCGCCCGAAAGAACGACAGCACCGAGTCACCCACCAGGGTGTTGATGATCATGTCCGGGTGGGCTTTTTCGATCTTCTTGACCACCGGCGCAAACGTCGACTCACCCACCACCGCGTAGTGCGTGCCGACCACCTCGCCGCCGAGCGCTTTGATCTGGTCCTCGATGATGGCGTTTGTGGCATGCGCCCGCAGGCCATCGGTGCCGATCAAAAAGTATTTCTTGGCGTTCAGCGTCTCCGAGCTCCACTGGAGCGCAGGCACCGCGAGCTGGTTTGGCGTCGCCCCCGTATAAATCAGGTTCTGCGACTCCTCGATGCCCTCGTACTGCGCCGGATAGAACAGGAGCTGGTCGGCCTTTTCAAAGTAGGGACGGATGACCTTGCGACCCGCCGAGCCAAAGCCGCCAAACACCACCGCGACCTTGTCGGTTTGGAGCAGCTTTTCCGCGCCCCGTGTAAACGCCGAGTCCGCCGAGATCTCGGACTTGCCATCGACCACCACCGGCACCACCTGGCGTCCGAGCACGCCGCCACTGGCGTTTAGCTCGTCGATGGCCAGCAGCGATGCATCCGCCAGCGGGTGTTCGCTGACCGCCAGCGCGCCCGACAGCGAGTGCAGCACACCGACCTTGATCGGCGGTCCGCTGTGAACGACCGGGCTTGGTGTTCCGTTCGGATCGACGGGGCCAGGGTTTTTGCCTTTGCCGTCCGAGCTGGACTTGCCGCGCAGCCCAAAGAACCAGCCCCCTACGCCGAGCGCTGCGAGAGCGGCTACCCCCAGAAACGCCCGTCGTCCGCCGCTCACTGGTGGAGACGCGGGAGGTGCCTGATTTTTTTCCCCCGAAGTCGAGCCAGCCCCTGGCGACAGCGCGGGAATGGCAGCGGAGGAAGGCCGCCGTAGCTCCGAACCGCTGGCACTGCGCGAGCCGCTCTGGCTTATCTGCGCCACCAGCGACGGGGCCGATTCCTGCATCGCAAACACCGACTGATTGCGCTGCGGAATGCCCGCCAGGATCGCTTCGAGATCCGCCGCCATCTCCGCTGCGGTCGCGTAGCGGTCATGTGGCTTTTTCGACATCGCTCGGTTGACGATGTGCACGCACGCCTCTGGGATCTCGGGATTGACTTCCCGAGGGTCCGGCGTCGGTGCCGTCAAGTGACTGAGCAGAATCTGCGGCACCCCCGTCCCGGTAAACGGCGGCTTTCCGGCAAGCAGCGCGTAATACGTCGCCCCGAGCGAGTACAAATCGGTCCGCCCATCCATCGCCTGGTTGCTGGCTTGCTCCGGGCTCATGTACAGCGGACTGCCGCACAGCATCCCGCTCTGCGTCAGGTGCAGATCGTCCTCGACCAGCTTCACCAGCCCAAAATCAACCAGCTTCACCACCCCCGTCGAAGAAAACAGGATGTTGTCAGGTTTAATATCTCGGTGGATGATGCCGTTTTCGTGGGCGACGTTGAGGGCGGCGGCGCAGTCGGCGATGATGCGGGTGGCGACCAGCCAGTGATAGGGGCCTTCGGACTTGATCCGGCTCGAGGCGCTCTTCGGATTGAGCAGCTCGATCACCATGTAGCAGCCACGCTCGTCTTTTCCGGCGTCGTAGACTGCGATGATGTTCGGGTGGTTTAGGCCGCCCGCGACCTGCGCCTCGCGCATGAATCGCTCGATGACCTCGGGCTTGTTGAGCAGCTCGTCCGGTAAGAACTTGACCGCGACTTTGCGCTTCAGCGCCGCGTCCTCTCCCTCGTAGACCGCGCCCATGCCGCCGCGTCCGAGGAGCCGACCGACCTTGTATTTGCCAAACGTTGCGCCAATGCGGGGATCGACGGGCGCTCCATCATCAGCAGCCGATGACGGAGGGGAGCCCTGAGGTGGTGCGCCTGGTTGGGTCACAATAGGACATCATCGACGATGGCCCGATTTTGTCAATGAGCCCGCGACCCTTGCGGCGGCTCTGCGCATTCTGCAAATCGGCGCGGAGACACGCTCCGGCACCGTTTGAACAATTTCCACCTGTGCGGAGACACGCTCCGCCGCTTTTCAAAAAATGCCAACGAACCCGGGGACGCTCCGGCTCGCGCAGAACTTTGCAAACGGTGCCGTAGCGGCGCTACGCGTCCCCCTGAGCAATGCAAACGATGTCGGAGAGGCTCCACGCAGCCGTTCCAACCATTCCAAACTCGCCAGGGACGCTCCGGCAGTGCGACAACAATTTCAAACCCGCCGTGGACCGTTCCCGCAGCCGTTTGTAGGTTTAGGAAGCGTGAGGGCGGGGTGACAGCCGCTCTAGGTGGGAAATCCACAGCGCGGTGAGCTTTTCTTGGGTGCTGTTTTGACGAAGTCGCGCCGCCAGGTGCGGCCACACCACCTCATCGAGCGCTTGATCTTGGTTGACGCAGGTGTAGACCACCGACTCATGGCCCGTCACCGGGTCGCGATGGCGCTGCAAACACTGCGCGCAGATCTCTTTCATCATGCACTGCATCGGCGAGTTGATGCTGCCGATGGCCACCGCGCGCGGGTTCAAATACGGCTGAAGCTGGCTATGTCGCGCCTGCGCCACCGCCGCCATCATGCGATCCGAGCCAATCACGATGAAGCGGCTCACTGCGCGCAGATCAAAGCGAGGTGGCCCAAGCGCCCCCTTCGCATAGGCCGTCAGCGCTTCCACGATGTTGCCCACAAACAGCTTGTCCCCCGGTCGCCGCGTCTGAAGCGATGAACCCTCCGGCGGCGCGCTATCGCAGCACCAGATCACTTCGTCGGTATGCGCCTCGATCAGGTCGCGCTTGAACACGTCTTGCGGCTGGCGATAGCCCGCGAAGTACAGCACCCGGCAGCCATTTTCCTGGAGCGCCTTGGCGATCGAAAACAGCACCGCGTTGCCGAGTCCCCCGCCCACCAAGCACACGTCGTCGTGACGCGGAATCTCGGTCGGTGCCCCGGTCGGCCCCATCACCATCACCGGCTCGCCCGGACGCAGCCGCGCACATAGGCTGGAGCTACCGCCCATTTCCAGCACGATCAGAGACAGGATCCCTGTTTCGGGGTCCGCCGCTGCTCCGGTGAGCGCCAGCCCTTCCATGGTCAGCTTGGTGCCCGCCACGGTTTCGGCCTGCGATTCCAGGTTTTGCAGCCGATAGAACTGTCCGGGCTGAAACTTTCGCGCCGCCAGCGGAGCGCGCACCTTCACATCCACGATCGTCGGGGTCAGTCGCTCCACCGCCACCACCTCGGCTTGTAGCTCGTGGCGCAGCTTACTTCGCAGCGCGTGCCAGGCGGCGTCACGCTCGGCCTGCGCGGGACTTGGCGTCGCCGATTCGAGCAGCTCGTTTGCGGCGCGCAGAATTTCGGTGGGAAACAGCGCCGACACCTGCGGATAGCCGGTCTTGGCCGAGGCCATCGCTCGCACCACCGAGCCCGCAAAGCGCGGATGGTTGTCGCCATAGTACGACACCACCCGTCCGTCACGCAGATACGAGGTGAAAAACCCACTCGGGTCCAGCGACAGCCGAAGCTCCCCCGACGCATCGCGCTCGGCCCGATGCGGCGCAAAGTAGCCACCTCGCCCAAGCAGCGCCGTCCCCGGATGCTCCTTTTCGTACATCGTGTTCGGGCTGGTTCCCGCCGCCACGCACAGGGTCTTGGCGGCCAGCTCGATCACCTCGCCGGTGCCGACAAATCGCTCGCCCACCTGCTGTTGCCGCTCGAACGTCACCGCCCGCAGCGCGCCAAATTCATCCGTGAGCGCCGCTTTCGGGGACATTTTTTCCAGGTAGCGGATGCCTTCCTCCAGGCTCTTGCTCACCTCTTCGTGGTTCAGCCGATATGCGGGCGAGTCTTGCAGGCTCTTGCGATAGCACAGCGTCACCCCGCCCCAGCGATCGACAAGGGGCGCAAACAGCGGGGCCCGACCCTCGGCGGCTGCCGCTTGTCGCTCGGCCCGCACCGCTCGGCCATGTTCGAGCAGCTCTTGCAGAATCTGCCGCTCCTCGCGATCGAACCGTGCCAAGAGCTGCGCCTCGCGGTGTTGCTCTGGTCCCGCCGCACCCAGCAGCGCTTCCCACCGCGCCAGCATCTTTTCGACCTGCACGATGTAATAGGCGAGTAGCTCGGTCGCGGTGTCGATCGCGGTCAGTCCTCCGCCAATCACCAGCGCCGGGAGTCGCACCTGCAAGTTGGCCAGTGAGTCCCGCTTGAACGCACCGGTGAGCTGGAGTCCCATCAAAAAGTCGCTCGCCTGGCGGATGCCCCGACACAGGTTGCCTTCCAGATCGACCAGGGTAGGTTTGCCCGCCCCGGTGGCAATCGCGACATGATGGAAACCAAGCTGCCACGCATCGTCCAGCGTCAGCGTTCCGCCAAACCGCACCCCGCCAAACATCTGGAGCAGCGGCTGCCTGGCCAGCGTGACGTACAGGAGCTGCAAAAAGTTTTTGTCCCAGCGGACGGTGATGCCGTACTCCGACACGCCGCCAAAGCCGCTCAGCACCCGCTCATCGAGCGGCGCTTTCAGGCTCTCGAAGTCGCGAATCGGCTCGGGAAGCTGCCCTGTTACAAAGTCTCCGGTCAGCGACTTCGGCAGCGGCTCCAGCTTCAGACCATCGACCGCGAGGACGCCGAAGCCTTCGCGGGTCAGGTGATGACACAGCGTGTAGCCCGCCGGACCGAGCCCGACCACCAGCACGTTTTTCCCGGTATAGGGCAGAGGATACGGACGCGTCGGGTGCAGCGGGTTCCAGCGGGTGAGCAGGCCGTAGATCTCGACCCCCCACGGCAGCGCGAGCACATCGGTCAGCACCGAGGTCTCGATCTCCGGGATGTTCACCGGATCTTGCTTCTGAAAGATGCACGACTTCATGCAGTCGTTGCAGATGCGGTGCCCGGTGCCCGCGCACATCGGGTTGTCGATCGTGACCAGGGCGAGCGCCGCGAGGGCGTCGCCGTCGCGCCGGACGACGTGCATCTCGCTGATCTTCTCGTCGAGCGGGCAACCGTTGAGGACGACGCCGAGCGGGTTCTTCTTGATCTCCTTCGTCTTGGGATCGCGGTAGCCCTTGCTGCACGAGTCCTTGTCGCGACCGTGGCAGTAGAGGCAGTAGTCGATCTCCTGCTCCACCGTGCGCGCGTCCCCGCGCGCGTCGGTGAGCGCAAAGCCCTCGC
>CALLYL010000946.1 GCA_937859535.1 uncultured Myxococcales bacterium | reverse complement strand
TTCGTCGAGCCGAACCAGATTCGAGACTTTGACCCCTTCGATCCAGGTCGTGGTCAGCACACGCGGTGTCGATAGTTCGGCAATGACCTTGGGAAACTCGACGGGCAGCGGCGGCCTATAGCGTGCGAAGTTGTCGCAGATCCGCTGCAAGTTGTGAGCCTCGGCGGAAAAGTCGAGCTCTTGCAGCACCATCGCCCGAATCTCGATAAACACCGCATCAAGCCCATGCGCTGGCGCGCTCCAGTGAAGGAGCGAAAAGATTCGTCCGAGCGCCGCCAGATCAATGCGGACGATTTCGTTGATATCCGGGTACTGAACCTTGACGGCGACGGAGTGCCCGTCCTGGGTACGCGCTTTGTGGACCTGTCCAATCGAGGCTGATGCGACGGGCTCCGGAGAAAACGATGCAAACACCTCGCTGGGAAAACGACCTGCAAACTCTTCGGCGAAACGCTGCTCGATATCGGCATACGGACGGGCCGGTACGCGATCTTGGAGCGTTTCAAGCTGGGCCCGAAAGGGCTCCGGTAGCACGTTGGTCATGATGCTGATGAGCTGGCCGACCTTGATGAACAGGCCGCCCAGGCGCTCAATCGCGACATGGATGCGGCGGGCATTGCGACGGTGGGCTTCGAGCATTAGCTGGCTGGCCGAGTCGGGCCCCGCGAGCCGCAGACGGAAGCGCAAAAAGTAGTACGACAGGATGACTCGGATCGTTACCCAGTAAGCGCGAATCAACCTGGCCCAGCCCCGGGGCAGCGGATCGCTAGTCGTGGTCGTCGGCTGACCCATCATCTGTCTCCCCATCGCCATCCTCAGTCGCCGCCCGGCCCGCCTCTTCCAACTTGCGATAGAGCGTCTTGCGATCGAGCCCTAGCCTCTGCGCTGCCCGGGTCTTGTTGCCGCCCTCGTCCTTCATCACCCGCAAGATGTACTCGTGCTCCAGCTCCTCGAGGGTCATGTTCCGCGAGAGCGCAAACGAGACGATGTCTTCGCGTCGCTTTTCGCGAAGCTGCGGAGGCAGATCATGCGCCATCACCTGCGAGCCTTCACACAGCGCCACCGCTCGTTCGATGCTGTTTTCCAGCTCGCGGACGTTGCCCGGCCAGCCGTGCGAAAGCAGGAGCTTCGTCGCCTGCGGATGGATTCCGGTTACGCGCTTGCCGCCCCGCTCTCGGGCCTTGTGAAGAAAATGCTCGGCTAGCGGCATGATGTCTTCGGAGCGATCTCGGAGCGGTGGCAGGTGGATCTGCAGCACGTTCAGTCGATAGTACAAGTCTTCGCGGAACGTCCCGGCGCGCATGCCTTGGCTGAGATCCTGGTGGGTCGCCGAGATCACCCGGACATCGACTTTTTCGGGTCGTGACGATCCGAGCGGGCGAATCTCGCGCTCAGCGAGAACGCGGAGCAGCTTGGCTTGCAGTGCCGGCGACAGATCGCCGATTTCATCCAGAAACAGCGTTCCTTGATCGGCTTCGACAAACAGACCGGCGCGGTCGCTGCGAGCGTCGGTGAAGGCACCCCGCTTGTAACCAAACAGCTCCGATTCCAGGAGCTGATCGGGAATTGCGGCACAGTTGACCGCCACAAACGGCTGTTTGGCTCTCGACGAGTGAAAATGAATCGCCCGAGCGGCCAGCTCTTTGCCAGTGCCGCTTTCCCCGGTGATCAGCACGTTCACCGAAGAACCGGACAGTCGCCGAATCAGCCCAAACACTTCCTGCATCGGTGCTGAGCGGCCGATGATGTTGTCGAACTGATAGGGTCGCTCGACCTCGCGCCGCAGCCGGGAGACTTCGTGCCGTAGGCCGCGCTCGGCCAGAGCCTTCTCGACGGCAAGAAACAGCGTCTCCATGTTAAACGGCTTGGTGATGTAGTCGTGTGCACCCAGCCGAACGGCCTTGATTGCGGTGTCGATCGATCCAAACGCGGTGATGACGATGACGTGCGGGGGTTGTTCGAGCGGTGCGCTCTTGATCTCACGCAGCATGTCGAGTCCATCCAGATCCGGCATTCGCACATCGGTGACGACCAGATCGATGCCGCCTTTTTGGACCCTCGCCACGCCCGCATGACCGCCCGCCGCTGTCTCCACTCGATAGCCTTCATCGCGTAGTGAGTCCTCGAGCAAATCGCGCATTGCGGCGTCGTCTTCGACCACCAGCACCGTTTGACGGCTGTTACGCTCCGTCGTCGCATCGCTGGGTAGCGGAGGTGGTTGCGAGCGCGGCGTTGCTTTGCCCGGTTGCAGTGGAACCTGTGGCAGCTTGCTCGTGGTCTTGGGAGGCTGGGCCATCAGTATTTTGTCTCAGCTTGACTTAACATGTCGCCGTGAGCCTCTTCAAACGAATTGCCCTCGCTGTCCTCGATCAACGGGCTCGGCTGTGGGCGGGCAGGCGGTCTGCTGCGCTGCGGGCTGACCAGCGGTTCGTCGCGCTCGGGTGCCGGTAAAAAGACCCGGAAGATGGTGCCACCCGTCTGACGTCGCTCGCACTCGATCCAGCCGTCGAGGTCTTTGACGATACCGGCGGACACCGACAAACCGAGGCCGCTGCCCGATGGGCCATCTTTGCCGGTCTTGCCGTCTTGGGTCTTGGTGGAATAGAACGGCTCGAAGATTCGATTCAGGTCGCCCGCGTCGATGCCAATGCCGGTGTCGGCGATTGCGAGCATCACGTACGCCACCGGCGGGGCCTTGTCGAGACCCGGCTTGCGGCGAACGATGCCCTCTAGATGTAGGTCGAGCGAACCCCCCTCTGGCATCGCCTGGATCGCATTGATGCACAGGTTGAGGCACACCTGCTGAAGCTGGTCCGAGTCTCCGACGACAATGGGTGCGGCGGGCGGTTTGAGTGCTCCCGGCTGAGCTTCTCCTCTCACCATCGCTTCGATATGCGTCTCGGGCTGCGGCGGTGTCGGTACGGCGAACGGATGAAGCTGAGCGATGACATGCCGCGTGGTGAGCTGGACTTCTAGAAAGTCGAGCGTACTGGCACACACCTTTCGCAAATCCACATCGCTGCGAGCCGGGGCTTTGCGGCGGGCGTAGTCGAGAAGCTGCTGAATGATCTTGGTGATCCGCTCGGCCTGCGTCGCGATGATATCGGCGTTTTTTTGCACCGCAGTCGGATCTTCGGCGCGACGGGCCATGACGCGAGCGCGACCTCCGATGACGTTGAGCGGAGTGCCGACCTCATGCGCGATGTTGGCGGCCAGTTGTCCGATCGTCGCCAGCTTGTCGGAGTGACGCAGCCGTTGTTCGAGCTGCAGCTTGGCGTCGACGCCAGCCAGGATTTCGTTTCGGGCATCTCGCAGCGAGCCGGTCATTTCATTGAATCGGTCGGCCAGTAGCCCAACTTCGTCGTTGCGCTCCCGCAAAATTGCCCCGGTGTAGTCGCCCCGAGTGACTTCATCGATGCCTCCGACGAGCCGTAACAGCGGAGCCGAAAACTCTTGTCGGACCGTCAGACTGACCAAGATCGCCAGCAGTGCCGCCAGGCCTCCCAGCGTCATCACTACATCGCGTGTCGCCCGCAGCATTTCTTGCTCGAGCTCGCTTTTGTCGCGCACGAGATCGATGATCGCCACCATTCGGTGTTTGCTGTCGTGGATCGGCAGCGTGTACGCATACACCTCGCGACCGCTGATGTAGAGGTGTTCACCGTGTGGCTGGCGGGTGATTTCGACGCGGCGACGGCGCTCTTCGCGACCGGCATCGGGACTCGGTGGACGGAACGCCTGCTCGGCAGACTTGGGGGCGTTGCTCGACGGTGGAGCAAACACCGCATCCTCGCCCGGTTGAAGCAAGTCCAAATACGCAACTTCAATGTTGCGTTCGGCGGCCTGCATGCGCTCGATCAAGCGATGCAGATCCTCATAGAGACCGTCCTGAACCGCAGCCTCGAGTGCGACCTTGAGCGCTGAGCCAAATAGCCAGGTCTGCCGTTCCAGATCCGCTGTTCGTTCGGCCCGACGGCCACGCATACTAAGCGACCCATAGACGCCGAGAGCCAGCGTCACCAAGAGGACCGTCAGAAGCGTGACTCGCGTCGCTATGCTCACCAGCGCGAAAGCCTACCATGGCCTTGCGCGGCATACACGCTCGGTCGCGACGAAAAATGTCTTACAGCAGCGGCTTCACTTTCGGCGGTCGCTCCGCCGGGCCGGTCGGCGATTCCTCGCGTCGCGGCGGTGGGCTGAGCTTGACCGCTGGCGCAACGACCACCGGCGTTCGCTCATGGAGCAGTAGTCGGGTGGTGTCACGAAATAGCACCGACATCTTACCCGGCGATGGCGTTGCCGTCACTGCTCCCATGCCAAAGCTGGGATGAGACAGCAAATCTCCGACGGCGTATCGCTCCGCCGGGGAATAGCTGCGGGCACTGCCGGTGCCACGAGTTGCCAAGATGGTATCGAGCGGGTTCGGTCCACTCACCGCCGGAACCGAGCCTGCTGCCGGCCTAGTTCCACTCTTTGCACGAACCTTCGTTCCGGCAGGCTTGGCCACCTTGGTGCCCGGTGGGCCCGCTTTGAACATGTGCTGCTTGTGGCAGCTTAGACACTCGACCTTGGCCGGCACGTCGCCCTTCATTGCCACCACCACATGGTGTCGCATGTCTTTACACGACGTACAGTACGCGGAGGTTTCCCCTCCAGCCTTCAGTTTCTCCAAGACACCCTCCCCGTTTACCTAGTGGCTCACGACGATTGAGACAGCCGATGCGAGTCGGCCTTTTAAAGATTGATTTTGCAGGATTTCCGGTTGTGAGGCCAAAAGACTTTGTCTTTTACGTGGCTGCTTCTAACACACGCAGGCTGTCTGCGTACGGCGCTCTTGCGACACCGGCATCCGTAATGATCGCGGTGACAAGGCGCGCTGGCGTTATATCAAAAGCTGGATGGCGTGCGGGAACTCCGTGTGGGGCAAGTTGTACACCGGCTAGTCGAACCACCTCTTCGCTGCTTCGTTCCTCGATGGGAATGTCCTGTCCACTTGGCGTTTTGGCGTCGAGTGTCGAGCGCGGAGCCGCCACGAAAAAGGGAATACCGTGGGCTTGGGCGAGCACCGCCAGCGAGTACGTGCCGATTTTGTTCGCAACATCCCCGTTATAGGCAATTCGGTCCGCCCCCACGATCACGCTTTGGATTTCGCCTCGCGCCATCAAGTGACCGGCCATGTTGTCGCACAGCACCGTCACCGGCACGCCAGCTTGTTGGAACTCGTACGCAGTCAGTCGCGCACCTTGCAGAAAGGGTCGTGTTTCGTCGGCGAACACCGCCCGAATGTGGCCTTGACCAAACGCGGTCCGAATGACGCCGACGGCGGTGCCATAACCTCCGGTTGCCAGTCCACCTGCGTTGCAGTGGGTCAGGACGTTGCCGGGCGGCAACAGTGGCGCGCCGTGCTCGGCCATCCGCAGACACATCGCGACATCTTCGTCCCAGATGGCCTGGGCTTCGGCGGCAAGAGCCTCGATTAGCTCGTGTTGGGTGGCGTTCGCTAGCTCGGCGGCGCGACGCTGCATCCGGTCGAGTGCCCAAAACAGGTTGACCGCCGTCGGACGAGTCTTTCGCAGAGTCGTCACCACCTCATCGATGGGAACGCCTTCTGCCACCCCGAGAACGACGCCAAACGCGGCGGCGATGCCAATCGCAGGAGCCCCGCGCACCACCATCGCTTTGATGGCATCGGCGACGGCTCGGTGGTCGGAATAGCGATGCCAGACCTCGCTGCCGGGCAACTTGAGCTGGTCGATCAGCGCTAGCTCGTGGCGCGAGTGATCGAAGCGAAGAGGAGACAGGAGCTTGGGATGCTGAGGATGACCCGTCATGGCGTTATTTTTCGGCGAGGAGGCGCAGCATGATCTCGGAAACCAGCTCCGGCTTGGCCTTGCCCTGGGTCTCGGCCAGCGCTTTGCCGACGAAGAAGCCGAGCAGCTTGGGGTTTTGTTTGAACTTTTCGACCTGCTTTCGGATCGCTGGATCATCGACGACTTTGCGACACGCGGCGGTGATGACCTCCGGATCGCTGATCTGACGCAGGCCGAGTTTTTCGATTAGATCCGTCGGTGTTTCGCCGCTCTCGTACATTCGAGCGAAGACTTCTTTGCCCTGTTTGCCGCTGATCGTACCGTCGGAGATGAAGCGGATTAGCTCGCCTAAAGATTCAGCCGTCACCGGAGAATCGGTAATCAGGCGACTTTCTTTGTTGAGCGAACCGAGAAGCTCCGACGACAGCCAGTTGGCGCAGAGCTTGGCTCGACCGCGCTCTGCTTCGCTCAGCGACGTTGCAGACGCTGGCAAGCCTGCCGCGATCAGCACCGCGTCGAAGAAATCGCACAGCTCTCGCTCCGAGGTCAGCACCGACGCATCGTAGGGCGTGAGCCCGAGTCGCTCCAGGTAGTGATCACGCCGTTGCATCGGCGTCGGCGGCAGCGCAGCAGCGATTGACTCGAGCCACATCGGATCGATGTGGAGCGGCGGCAGATCCGGATCGGGCAGGTAGCGATAGTCGTGCGCGTACTCTTTTTTGCGCTGACTTCGCGAGGTGCCGCGAGCGGCATCCCAGCCTCGGGTTTCCATGATGATTCGTCCGCCCGACTGCACGATGTCGATCTGCCGTAGGATTTCGTGCTCGATGGCTTTGTGGACGTACTTGAACGAGTTGATGTTTTTTAGCTCGGTGCGTTGGCCGAGCGACGTGGAGCCGCGAGGACGAATCGACACGTTGGCATCGCAGCGCAGCGATCCTTCTTCCATATTTCCGTCAGAGATCCCCAAAAAACGGACCAGCTGACGAATGGCACGCAGGTACTCGGCGGCTTCCTCGGCCGAGCGAATTTCCGGCAGCGACACCACCTCGATCAGCGGTACGCCAGCGCGGTTGTAGTCGATGAGCGAGGTCCGTCCGCCGGGAATGTGCAAGTTCTTACCGGCGTCTTCCTCGATGTGGATACGTTGCAGTCCGACCCGCCGACGCTCGCCGTTTAGGATGAACTCGACGCGACCGTTTTGGCAGATCGGCTGATCGAACTGGCTGATCTGATAACCCTTCGGAAGGTCGGGATAGAAGTAGTGCTTGCGGGATAGCTCGCTACGCTGCGCAATGTCGCACTGGCAGGCGAGACCCATTCGGATCGCGTACTCGACGGCACGATGGTTTAAGACGGGAAGCGCGCCGGGAAGCCCGAGGGTGTAGGGGTCGATGTGGGTATTGGGGGCACCGCCATACTCGGCCCGAGCGCCGCAAAAGGCTTTGCTGAGCGTCGCGAGCTGGACGTGTACTTCAAGACCGATCACCGGCTCGAAATCGCTGGTTGCGGTCATGACTAGGCCGCCTCCTTGCCATCGCCGAGCAGCAGCTTGGGCCGCTGCTTATGCCAGTCGGTGACTCGCTGGTACGCAGCGGCCACTTGCAGCACCTTGTCGTCGCGGAGTGCCTTGCCGAGGATCTGTACCCCGACCGGCAATGGCCGACTGCTGCCTTCGTCGGTGATGAAACCGCACGGCATCGACAGTCCCGGGAGCCCCGCGAGGTTGCAGCTAATCGTGTAGATGTCCGCCAGGTACATCGTCATCGGGTCGCTCATTCGTTCGCCCAGACGAAATGGCAGCACCGGCGAGGTGGGCGTCATCAGCACATCGCACTTGGCAAACGCCGCCTCAAAGTCCCGTGCCACCAGCGTACGAACTTGACCTGCGCGACGGTAATAGGCGTCGTAGTAGCCCGACCGCAGCACGTAGGTGCCGAGCATGATGCGGCGCTTGACCTCCGGGCCAAAGCCTGCGGCGCGGGTCCGCTTGTACATCTCGATGAGCGCTGACTGACCGGCCGCTAGTTCTCCCTCGCGAGGGGTGACGCGCAGACCGTAGCGAACGCCGTCATAACGCGACAGGTTGCTGGAAGCCTCGGCGGTGGCAATCAGGTAATAGATCGCGACAGCGTGCTTGGTCAGCGGCAGCGAGACGTCGACGATTTCGGCCCCTTCTTGTTCGAGTGTGGCGATGGCGCGGCGAACGCACTCTTCGATGCGCGGATCGAGTCCTTGCGCGAAATACTCTTTCGGCAAGCCAATGCGCAGGCGGCGGCCTTTGTCGACGATTGGCACTTGGCAGGCGGCGACGTAATCAGGCTGAGCCAGGCTCAAGCTGGTCGCGTCGTGGGCGTCGTGACCACCGATCACTTGCAGCGCGTGGGCTAGGTCGAGAGCACTGTGTGCCAGCGGACCGACCTGATCGAGTGAGCTCGCGAAGGCAATCACGCCATAACGAGACACCCGGCCATAGGTCGGCTTCATGCCGGTGACCCCACACAGCGCGGCAGGTTGACGGATCGAGCCACCGGTATCCGTCCCGAGGCTGAGCGGGCACAGCGAAGCAGCCACCGCCGCCGCCGAACCGCCCGAGCTGCCACCCGGAACCCGCGTGACATCCCACGGATTTTTGCACGGGAAGTAGGCGGAGTTTTCGTTGGACGAGCCCATCGCGAACTCGTCCATGTTGAGTTTGCCAAGGACAATTGCACCTGCGGCGCGCAGCTTGGCAACGGCGGTGGCATCGTACGGTGGCACAAAGCCCTTCAGGATCTTTGAGGCGGCGGTGGTTTCAAGATCCTTGGTGCAGAGCATGTCCTTGATGCCGACTGGGACGCCCGCCAGGAGCAGATCGTCGTCGGCACCGGCCCGCACTTGGTCATCGACCGCTTGCGCAGCAGCCAGAGCACCAGCCTCATCGACGCGCAGAAAGCAGCCTAGTCGGTCGTCCAGCTCGGCGATGCGCGTCAGGCAGCTGCGGGTTACTTCGACGGCGGACACGTCACGCGAGCGGACCGCCTGCGCGAGAGCCGCGACGCCATCGAACGATTCAAAGAGCGCCTTCGACGAGGTCATGGTCTAGCCCTCTCCGTCCATGGTGTCGTCAGCAGCGGCTCCTTGGCCAAACACTGCTGGGACGGCAAAGAACGAGGCCTCACTGGAGGGCGCATTGCGCAAGGCCGACTCAATCGAGTCGTGCGGTTCGATCACATCGCCACGCAGTGGGCAAAAGTCAGGTACGGCGTGGGTCATCGGCGGCACCCCCGTCACTTCGACCTCTTGCAGAGAAGCGGCGTAGGACAAGACTGCCGAGAGTTCGTCGGACAATTTGGGGATGTCGGATTCCGCGAGGAGCAGGCGTGCCATTTCGGCGGTCACGCGAATCTCATCAGCAGAAACCAGCAGACCAGGTGAGTGGCGGGACATGCGGGCGCAGTCTTGCCACAAAACCTCGCGGCGACGCTACTTCTTGTTGCCGAAGTGCTTCATGACCTTGGTGTTGTCGGTGGCGTCGAGGTACTGGAACGCGTCTTTGAGCTGGTAGGAGCGTCCGTCGTCGAACATGACCACGACATCGGCCTTGGTGTTGCGATCACCGGCAGGACTCGTGACGTGGATCGCGCTTGAGCTATCGATGATGACGTTGGTAGCGGCACGGCGACCGAACATCACGCTGACACCACCGCGACCGGCTGGAAAGTTTCGACCCTTGATGAGGATGTCTTCGCCGCCAGAGTAGGTGCCTTGTGGTGGGTCGATGGACAGCACCGCCGTCTCCGTTGAGCACGCTTGGGTGGCGACACACATCGTGAGGGCCGCACTCCACAGCAGTTTACGCATGATTGACTCCTTGGTTCGGACGGTAACAGAGCCCACGGGGTGCGACAAGTGCTTGACCTCGCCGCGAGGGTTCTCCAAAGTCCTCGGCCTGATGCTGGTTCGCTTTGCCGTGGAGAACTTCCTGTCGTTTGGCCCAAGGTGGGAGCTTGATCTACATGGCCCCGGGCATCCGCTTCCCGATGGAACCGAGGTGCTGGCGCACGCCCTGATTTGTGGCGGCAGTGGGCACGGCAAATCGAACCTGCTCAAGGCGCTTTCGTATCTGCGACAGATCCTGCTGCATGGCAATCGGCCTGGTCAGCGCCCGCAGCTTGCTTCGTGTCGGCTTCTTGAACCGCCGCAGCCCACGTCGTCCTTCGCGCTGACGATTTTGTGCGAGGGTGTGCTGTTCCGGTACGAGCTGACGCTGCGGGCCGAGCAGATTGACGCTGAGTCGCTGTCTAGGCAGGTCGCAGGCGAGCCCGAGTCGATGGTTTTTGTGAGGCAGCGCAAAAATCCGATTCTCCAGCTCACCGAGGTCAGGGTGGGTGACGGGGCGGGGCGCGATCGAGGGCTGCTGG
>CALLYL010000945.1 GCA_937859535.1 uncultured Myxococcales bacterium | reverse complement strand
CAAAGCCGAGAACAGCCCGCCAGTGAGACTGCGAACTTCTAGACGCTCGCCTTCCACATTTACGAAATGATACCGCCGATCGGCGATATCGCCTGACAGCGTGACCTTATCAAAATGCTTCTGAAACCGGCTATCCATGTCCTCCCAAAGGTTGCGGAAGTCCGTCGACGAGGTCGAACGCCACCTGGCCGCCACTCGACAAGCTGCGGGTTGACGGCCCAAAAGCCCAATCAGCAACATCATCAGATTACCCGGGACCTTGCCCTCCCATGGCGTAAGATAGGCATCGAGAAGATCGAAAAACTCGGTCTCGATGTCAGCGAGGCTGGTACTTGCTATGCTGACTTCAGGAATTTCCTCAATGGTGTAGGCCTGCGAAGCCGCCAATTCAGCATGTTGCCCCTCCCCACGAGCGCGACCCAGCAAATGGGCATAGTCGGTCGCAAGGAGGTGGGATGCGGCCACGCCGGCACCATGCTCAATGACACTGCTGGCTTGCCGCAACTCGCCATTGGACGTTGGCACCCGGGTTTCACCGAAAGCGACTTGTCTTTCGTCGTCGGACTTCGACCGAAGTGTCGCGAACATCAGCTTGTAAAGCCGTCGCGCTGCCTCCCCAGTTTGACCCGGCCGACAAAGCTCGGCGAGGCTATCGAGGCACTTTCCTAAATCTGCCGCATCGATCGAGCCCGAGAACTTTGTGGCGAGCTCCAAAATTCGAACGTCATCAGCGCTTTCTCGAAGCAAGCAGGCGATCAGCGGCCAACCGGAAGATGCTACTATTGCATTGGCATCTGCCAGCGTTTTGGCATCTTGCGCTGCAGGCGCACCTTCGCAACCGGGCAACCCGACGGCAGCGTTGCTATCGATGCTGTCCAGAAGCTTTTGATTTGAGTCGGAACGGCTGAGGCAAAGCGCGCCGCGATGACGATCAAGGATGGAAATGACTGCTGGTCGATTGTCGAGATCATTCCAGCAATGAAAGTCCAGATGTGTCGGAAAGTTACGCGCGGCGGTCTCGACCTCGCTACTGAGGTCCATCAGCTCCTCGGAGCCGAACACATTATCGCTTGCCTTCAGCCATGGGCGCGTACGCAGCGATGCGACCAGATCGTCGCCCAAAGCTTCAAGCGTCTCCAGGGCCGAGATGATGTCCTTCTGATAGCTCGCAGGCTGGGGCTGCCCAAGGGCGCAAGCAATTTGCGCTGAAGACGTCCAAAGGCTGACGAGCCGCTTCTGTCGCGCAGCACATTCACGCGAGTCGAACGGCACCAACTGCAAAACAAGAGGTTTCATGGCTTCAGGAACGGGCCATGCTGCTTCCACATGAAAGACTTGCCCTGAGATCGGACCGATGGTGCCATCGCTGCGATCATGGATGGGGAGCTGTCCCAGAATATCATCGGGCAAATTTGCGGTAACGAAAGCCTCTCGTTCTGCTCTCGACAAATCAAGATTAGACAACGCGGCTGCATTTGCGAGAAGCAACGCTCCTAAATCTTCAACACCCAGCGACTTTATTCCAAGCTTGGCCTGTACGCTGGCGACAAGCACATCGAGGAAGCCGCCAGGCACCAAGAAGCTTCGTTCCGAAGCCGCCAAAAGTCTTGTTACGATATCTTCGACCGCTGAAGCCCCGGGTGGCAGCGATTTGAGAGCGAACAAGTCGGCAGTTTCGGTCGCGGCTTTACCGTTGCCGGCGCAAAACATGCGCCAAGTTCTCGAAGAATCCACGATCTCTGGTCGAAAGTGGCCGACCAGCGCCAAGCGCGCCGAGGGCTCACCAAAATCAGTGGCGTCCTCGATCAACCGAAGCACGGCTGCTCGATCCGGGTCCGCAATTGCAATCAACTTGTGGGTGCCATCGTCGAGTTGACGAAGCGTCCCGCCATCGAGCAACAAGGGCCTAACCTGTGGGAGCGCCATCGCAACGGCTTCCAGGACAAGCTTAGGATCGCCTTGACCGGGCCGCCGGCGAAATACTAATCCAGATCTTGCTGCTGCTGCCAGATCGCGGATAGACTTGGGCGCTTTCTCTTTCAATACAACATCATAAGCTCGAAGCACCCGAAGCGTCGCGACATCAGGGTCGTTCGTGAGAGTTTCCAAGCCTGCTTTGCTCTTCGCCAGAACACTTAGCGCAGCAAGCGAGGCTTCCTCGTCCTCCTCCCCAACTTCGACAATCAAAGGCTCAAGCGCCTCCAACAGTGCGCGGACATCACTGACCTCCAAAGGAGGTTCGGGCTCGTTTGATGCCCACTCGGATCGGATCGCAAATCGAGCAGAGATACTCTCGGCCAGTGCCCTGTGAATCGCTTTTCGCTCGACTGTCTTGGGAAGCGCGAACGTGAGGCTCGAAGGCACGTAGGCCAGAAGTCGCGCGATGGTTTCCGAGGCCGCAAGGTTCTCAGCAAGGCTCATTGCTGCTCGCAGCGGCTTCAAAAGAGCACGACCGATGTCAGCATCAGGACCGTGTGCGATAGGCCGCAATGCCTCGAGAACAGTGGCAAGGAGGTTGGCGGATGCCCGACCAGTGAAGGTCGAAGCTGGCGATTGCCCGAGCAGATCTACAATTTCCGTTGACGACCATGGCTGAGGCGCCGCCACCAAGCTCGAGCTTGGATCGACCGCGAACACAATGCCCTGAGTCTCGGCCCATTCATGCAGTTGCGGAAATAACTGAGACAAGCGTTCCGGTTCGGCCAGCACCGTGGTAGGCAAAAACCGAAGCTTCTGCTGTGCCAAAACCGTATCCCATTCGGTGCTGAGATCAGGCTTCAGAATGCGAACGAGCGAGACCTGGGCACACGCAGCTCGCTTGTGTACCCTAAACCAGTCGGCATCGCCGACAGCTCTAACAATCTCTGCTGCCATACGACTTGGAATGACATCTGTTTTGATCGCCAGAGCGAGGGCTCGAGGAAGCAGCGGCAAAGTCACATAGTCTCGAATGCGACGATTCCACTCTTGGCGAAGGCTTGCATCGTCAGAGATCTGGTCGATTGTGCCTGGTTTATCGATACCCTCGATGTAGCGGCGTCCGCTATCGACGAAAAAGAACCCATGAAGGACAATGCCAACATCGCCCGTCGCTGCAGAACTATTCCCCAGCATTTGGGTCTTTGGTTCTCCCACAGGTACGAAAACCGCCCAATTTTGATGAAGTGCGCCAGCCTTGCCTGGACGAACCAACGTTACAACGACAGCGCCATGAGGATCGCCTTTCTCAGACCGCGGTTCTGTATGACCATCATGAAAGGTCGAGGGCCAGTGCTCGCCATTCTTGAGCTCATCGAAGCGGTGATCGCGGCTAACCGCCTCCAGGCCCGCATAGGCAGCGCGGTATGCCTCTTGTCGTCGTTTGATCTGAAACCGCCCCGACAACGCATCCCCAACCACAGCTGGCCCGGTTAGACGGGTGTTGTTTGAACCAGCTTCAATATCCAAAACGGTCACGCCGTCGGCCCCCACAATCTGCACCCGCTTGAGGCGCCTCAGAATGGCCAACGTGGAAACGATGTCGTCGGGCCGGTCGAAATCGACCAGCAAGCTGTCGCCGTTCGGGCGGGCAGAGGTTATGCCGATTCCCGGCCCAAGCTGCAGTTCCCTTGTTCGAAAAGGTATCCACAAGATCACGCGGCGCTTTTTGAACCCGTGCTCCGAGGCGACTGCAACTAGCCGCTCTCGATCGGAAGCGTCCCGAATCTCCCATCCTGAAGCTGCAGTCTTATACGATTGCAGGCCCAAAAACGGGTTCAGCGTCTCAAAAAACTCGTGCTCAGTGCCATGTGAGAGCATGAGAAAGGCGTCGCATAGGTGAAAGACTGCCTTTTGCCCCAATCCGAATTTGCCGATCGTCCCAGCGTCGGAAGTCTTGCCGCTGTTAGAGAATGAACAGACCCCCACTTCGTCCCGTTCGGTAAACTGCCCGTCGTTGATAACGATAAGGCCTGGGTGCCGCAGGAGCGGGTTTGATGAATCGGGCCATCCACCCTGGACGGCCACCAAAAGGCGTTCAGCCTTGCCATCATCGGCGTTCTGGATCAGCTCCTTCAGGATCGGGAACCCGGTGGCGTAGCGATCCCTGAGGAGCTGCTGAATCTGCCTTAGAATCGCCTCGCCCGGGACGGAAGGCGCCGTCACGAAACGAATCCAATATTAGCGTTTGCATTGGCCAAACATGGTTCAAGCGTAACGGCTCGGAGCCGCAGGATAGTCTTCAAGCGTTGTCCCCGATTTGCCTTGCCGACGTTACGAAATTTAGTCGCCGTCCACAACGAATGTGTTCGGGACCGTGACCCCATTTGGCATAGTTCACTTGAGCATCGTCGCCGTACGGAAAGTGAGCAGGCGGTATTCTTAGACGCCGACCACCCCTCGACCGGGGCCATTTTCAACGCCAATTCTCACGTAAAAGGATAGTGTGCTTGATCTGGGGCCGGGAGGCTCAGAGTCGCGACGATCAGACCACCTGTCAAATCTGCAACGGGCGCTGAAATGAGCTAAACTGCCCGCCAACGACACAGTGATTTCAGTTTGCATCAAGCTCTACCGTTCGATCGATCAGTGCGTAGTCCCGGTTGGTTGGCATACAAAACAAACACTTGCCATCGCTAGCCTCTGCCCAAACAGCTCCGATATGCCGCTTGTCAGCCTCGCCGTCATACAGGTGCCCACCCTTGTACTCGACTACCAGGATGCGCCCGTCCGTAAGGATTGCGACGAAGTCGGGATAAAATTTTTCATGGGGCAACTGAAGCCAGAAGGATGACTTCTTCCGTTCAACGTTCCTAATCCAAAAGCGAACCGCGTCACTGCGATCAAGATGAACAGCGCAGTCGAACTCCTCTCCGGAGGGCTGTAAATCTCCCACCAGCCTAGTGTAGTGCTTGGCGAACTTCGTGCCCCCAGCGTAGGGCTGATTTGGTGCGTATGTTTGCTCGTCGAATATGATCGACAAATCCGCGCTCACCGCGAAATCAGCCGCATTGGCAGCAAACAGAGCATTGTATTGCCCTACTTCCCTTTCACCGCGCAGGTGATCGATCAGGCCTGCAATCGCCTTTCGGAGATCATATTTGTTACGGGCCAGAACGGCGAGATCGGTCCCGCTGGCGACAAGTGCCTCGATGGCCTTGCTGATGAAAACAATCGCGCTTGGCTTCGTGATGTCGGTATGGACGATTCCAGAGTCAATCCAGTTTGCCAGACGCGGCAGGCTCCACGCTCGTTCCTGAACGACACCGGCCCAGTCGTGCTGGACCTTCTTCGGAAAGCCGATTTCAATCTTCCCTTGGGCTCCAACGTCGATCTGACCGGTCTTGGCCGTGTCAGGCAGTCGGAAGCGCTCCAGGATCGCGGCCGGATCGCATTGGTCGAGGCGCCAAGGCAGGTCGAGAAAGTGCTCCTGAGAGAAGAGCTGGAGCTCGCCCTGCTTGCGGAACCCAAGCATTGGGACGACGAAAGGTGGCTTGTCTT
>CALLYL010000944.1 GCA_937859535.1 uncultured Myxococcales bacterium | reverse complement strand
GTGTTTGGCAATGACGGGCGCGCCCTGTCTCCCTGGCACTCGACGAAGAAAAGTAACGGGCGCCGCTACCGGTATTACATCCCGATGCGCGATACCAAGGAACAGGCGGGTGCGTCCGGTCTGCCACGCTTGCCGGCAGCAGAACTGGAATCGGCGGTGCTCGAACAACTTCGAGGAATTCTGCGTGCGCCGACGCTGCTTGGCGACCTGCTGTCGCAGGCGATCAAGCTGGATCCGACGTTGGACGAGGCCAAGGTCACCGTCGCCATGACGCGGCTCGACGCGATCTGGGACCAGTTGTTCCCGGCCGAGCAGACCCGCATCGTCCGACTCCTGGTCGAGAAGGTGATCGTTTCACCCACCGATCTGGAAGTGCGCCTGCGCGCCAATGGCATCGAACGGGTGGTGCTTGATCTGCGTCCGGAGCCGGCCGAACGGCGGCAGGCGGCATTGGCATGAACGGGCTTCGGATCCATAGGACGGGAGCGCCGGATGTTATCGCCGCCAGCGACGGTAGGCTGACCCTGTCGGTGCCGATTCAGATCAAGCGCCGCAGTGGGCGGAAACTGGTCACTCTGCCGAACGGTGAGGCTGGACAGCCCAGGCCGTGGGATGTGGCGGCCACGCCGATGCAACTGGCGCTGGCAAGGGGCTATCGCTGGCTGGCCATGCTCGAATCTGGCGAAGCCAAATCCATCACCGAACTGGCCGCTCGCGAGAAAATCGACAACAGCTACATGTGCCGCATGCTCAACCTGACCACGCTGGCGCCCGACATCGTGGCGACCATCCTGGATGAGACCTTGCCTCAGCACGTGACCGTGCATGAGCTTGCGATCAGTCCGCCGGTGTTGTGGGAGGAGCAACGGGAGCGGATGGGTGTGGTTGGCGAGGAGACACAGCCGGGGTGATCGGCGGTATCCTGATCCATGTGGGCTGACGGCCGTGCGTAACCCCATGCTGCCTGTTGGCCAGTCCAGCGGGAACTTCCGCAGTTCGGCCTCGGCGGTGGTTCCGGGAAGGCTGGCAGTGCACCTACGCCCGTATTGCGGAAGCAGCGCTCAACGGGTACTCTCGGCCACAACCGGTCTGTCGCCTCTAAACCGTTGCAGACATCCGGGAGGCAGCTTCACTCCGGAAACCGCCGGAAGGCCAATTCACACAACTCGGCCGAAGCGGTCATTCGACCGGATGTCAGGATCGGTCGGCTGTGAGCGAGTTAACTGCCATTCCGACTTTTAATGAATGTCAAGTCAATGTCGTCGAGATCCAGTAGTTTGTCGCTCCGGCGGTGCCACTCATCGGGCAGGCCAACGATTGCGCGGAACCGCGGATAGAGATCGCGCCGCCGATCGGGGTCGAGCGTCGCAAGAGCTTCTTTGGATTGTCGAGAGAGGCCTCGCGGCGACCAAAACTGGCCGCGTTCATCGATGACGACCACCAGTGACCGATGGGTAAAGGCGCTGGTGTCTCCGATACGACCGCTCGACTTCCCTCTATGGTATTTCTGGAGCGTGAGTGCGACGACAAGACTACGCTCTGATGCTTTGAGCAGGGAAAGCAATGCGCCACGACTGACGAGCAAGCGGTATCCGGTCTCGCTCCAGACGTACTCACCCCGTCCGCCCTCAGCACCCCAGGCTTCAGCGCGATAGGCTGTTTTCCCATCGATTGACCAGCGGCGGACCTCCTCGTTATCCGCGACAGTCCCCAACAGGTCTCGCGTCCAATCCAATGGGAAAGGCCTGTCGAGTGCGGTGGCGGCACCATAAGGATCATGCCGATCGAGCTGGCGCTCGGTGTTCGGTGTCTTTGCGACCCATGGCTGAACCGTGTGACTGTCGCCGCCGAAGTGACGGGCAATCTCATCTTCATCGTCAGGTAACCATCTAAAGAATGGTTCAGCTGACAGCACGGCCATGACCACCGCCCGCGCATCGCCGGCATTCGCCAATACGCTTTGAAGCGTGACAGTTGTGTCTCGCCCGATCGACCAACGTCCTGCGACTGGAAGCCAATCCGTCACCACTTCGCCATCCAGCAAGCCGAGCAACGGTGCCAGC
Source organism: uncultured Myxococcales bacterium (assembly GCA_937859535.1). Taxonomy (GTDB): domain Bacteria; phylum Myxococcota_A; class Polyangia; order Palsa-1104; family JAEUJZ01; genus JAEUKA01. The sequence continues at coordinate 794 of CALLYL010000944.1, read as the reverse complement.
AGATTGCTGTCTTCGCGGGCGGTGCCTCTCTCGCCGCTCGCCGGCATAGGCATGTCAGCCTCCTTGGTGAGGTCGAGCGGAAACGGATCGGTGATATCTGCAAGCCAGAGTCCGTCGTTTCTTGACAGCGTGTATTCCCTTAGGAACCCGGCCCAAGCATCACCGCACCAGTCCTCGCCGACAACCGCCCGTGTGGTCAGCAACTCACCGGCAACAAGCATAAGTGCATGCCATCCGAGATATCCCCCGTACCGATCTCGGCCCGGAACATACCCCGATGACCAAGATACGTCATCGCTTCTGCTGCGTGGGCAATCGTACATTCCTCGGACGGTTGTGTCCCAACGCCGCACCCATGCGCTGATGCGGTCCTCCACCTCCCAGCCTGGACAAGCGAAGACGTGGCACAAGCGCTCGACCTGATATTTGTTGAAGTCGTAGTCGAGGTGAAAGCCATCCTCTGGTCGCGGCGAGGCGTCTGACCTGGGGGCATACCTGAACTCGCGATAGGCGGTTCGGGGAGCCGATGGGAAGGACGACAGGTTTGCTTGGCCGAGCTTGGCGATAAGAGATTCGCGCTCTTCGGGTGCGAGTGTTTGCGCAAGCTCGCACAGTATGTCTATCGCGAACGCACGCATGACGACGTGCGGAAACTCAACGGAAAAGGCGATCCGCTCAAAGAACGCGCGATGGGGGGCAAATGCGGGAGCAGCGTCTTTCGCTACGCGAGCGAGCGCTATCAACAGCCAGAGTTGCGCATGCATTACGTAGAATGGCAGCTTCGCATCGCCGAA
>CALLYL010000943.1 GCA_937859535.1 uncultured Myxococcales bacterium | reverse complement strand
CCAGGAACTCGATCCGGTCAGCCTGCTGGTGCCGTCATGGTGCTGGGCGCATCAGTTTTCTTAATTCGAAGTTCGGCCGGTCCGTTCGAGCCGGTTCATTTCACCGAGATCTGAAGCCAACGAACTTGTTCCTCATCGATGGAGACGTCGGCAGGGCACAGATCCTCGACTTCGGCATCGCCCGCCGCATCGCCTCCTCGCAGGCAATGACCAAGACCGGGATGGTCATCGGCACGCCTGAGTACATGGCGCCAGAGCAGGCCCGCGGGAGTCGCGACCTGACCCCAGCCACGGATGTGTTTTCGCTGGGCTGCGTGCTGTACGAGTGCCTGACCGGACAGCCGCCGTTTGTCGCCGACCACGTCGCCGCAGTGTTGGTGCGGATTCTCTTCGAGGAACCCGCGAGTATCGAGGAGCGCAGGCCGGGCCTCTCTCCCTCGCTTGCCGCGCTTGTGGGCCGGATTCTGGCCAAAGACCCGGCGCAGCGCGTTGCGGACGCAGCAACGCTGCGCGCAGAGCTTCTCCATCTTTGCGAGATGCCTGAACCGGTGCTCGCGGTGACGATGGCCAGCCCGAAACCCAAAGACGAAGCCTTCGCAGCGCAGGAACAGAGCCTGGTTAGTATCGTGTTGGCTCGGGGGGGGGTCGGAAGCGGGGCGAGCAGGGGCGGGAGTTGGGGGCTTAGGAGTCGGAACCGTGCTGCGCCCTCTCTGAGTCCGCAATGTTCCAGTGGAAATGATGATGCGGGCGCTTCCATCGCTCGAAGCAGCTAGTCGAGCGTAGCTCGACCTTTGGGCGCTAGAGGTCGCTCGATTGTCGGTCACCTCTCGTAGCCTGTCCCCGTTCTCTTGTTGCCGGTAGGGAGTTGTGCGATGGTGCGCCCATAAGCGGGCACCCTAGAATGCATCGGTCCACAACACTACTCTCGGTAGACTGCGACGGAACCGCCGACACGACCTCCGAAACTGTTGGACGTCGGCAGCTCGCCCAGCGCCTTGGTATTGCCTGGGGAAGAAGGCCTGCGGGCGGGCGCACGACCGAGACGAACGCCATTGTTATGCGCTGGCAGCGTCTGTCTTCAATGCGGACCACGCAGGTGAACTGGCGATGAACCTTTTTTCGATGGACTTCAATGAGGCGCGTCCGGCGCGAGCGCCGGTATCGCTTGCCGATGTTGACCTCCTGCTCACCGCACAGATCTTGGTTGCGTGGGCTGGCGAAACGGGCGATGGGCCACGGCTGGCTTGGTGGCGCTCAGACTTGGCTTCCGAGTTTGGCGGCGAAGATCTGTTCAAGCGTCTGTTGCCACATACCTTTGACTGGGCGGTCTTGCAGGGCGCCCGAGAGGCAGCGCGGCGCACAGACGAGGTGCAACGCAAACAGGTGGATGATGCGGACCAGATTCGCTCGCTGTATCACCTGGGCTTCGAACTCGATGAGCGGGTAGAAGAACGCTTGCAAGACCTAAAGCGCGAGGCGACGACGCCAGTTGAGACGCTGCCGGGACTAGAGCCGTTCCTGAACCATGCGTGGGACGCAGAGCGATTCTACGCATGGGTGCTAGAGCACGGCTCGTGCGACTACACACCCACACCCACTGGTCGACGCATAAAGGGGAACATGCCTGGTGCCATTCCAGAGCTGGTGCGGCGGCTGGTTGGCGCGTTGTTGCCAGGCGCCACTTCTTATCCACTCCCTCACTTCAGAGTCGTGCCGTGATGAAGCCGGTCGCTGAGACGACGCAAATCCACACGCGCCTTCTCAAATGTGCGCTCGAAGTCGAAGATGCTCGGGCGTATTTTCAGCATGCCGATGGAACGCACGCGGTCACGCCCCAGCAAGCCTTTTCCGAATACTGGTTCGGGGCGCGGAGCCTGCCCCGCGTCGAAGTCCTGCTGACCAACTTTCGCGCCCGCTTTGACGCATTCCCTCCTGCGCTACAGGTTTTGCACCGCTGGCCCGACCTAGCTCCGGACACGCGTCGTATCCTCTGCCACTTTCACATGCAGCTCTCCGATCCCCTGTACCGCGCGTTTACCGGCGACTTCCTCGTAGCGCGACAAGACAGCGCCCGCGCGGAAATCACGCGCGATTTGGTGGTGCGTTGGGTCGCTGAGCAGGGGCCGGGGCGCTGGACCATGACGACGCGGATCCAGTTTGCCAGCAAGCTGCTGTCTACGGCGCTTGCGGCCGGGCTGTTGGCTTCAAACCGCGATCCACGCCTAATTGTGACACCTCGGGTGGATGACGACGCGCTGGAGTACCTGCTGTATTTGCTGCGTGGGGTTGCGTTCGCGGGAACGCTGGTGCTGAATCCGTATCTTCAGTCGGTCGGTCTTTCCGGCGGGATACTCGAAGATCGCCTGCGTGTGCTGCCTAGCATGCGATTCCGTCGACAGGGGGATCTCCATGAGTTCGGCTTCCTGTATCCAAGCCTGTCAACGTGGGCAGAGGCCCGCTTCGCGCTCGCGGGGCCAACCGAAGGAACGGCGGCGGACTCCGGGGAAGGCCCCAAAGTAGGAGCCCAGCAATGACTCTTCCGTTGTTCCATAGAACCTCGCTGGAGGAGTCCTTCACGGCACTGCGGCAAGATCTTATCCAGGAAGATGGTCCGCGCATTAGCACCATGCGCAACTACCGCTTCGCCATCCTTCACTATGACCCCAGCGAAGAGTTCAAGTTGCGCGCCGAAGTGCAGCGCCTGACGTCCGATCTGATGGCCAGCGGCTGGATGGTGCACTCCTTGAACTTGCAGAAGATCCTCTTTGAACGCATCCGCGCCCAAGGCAGTGATTGGGTGCCGCGAGTCATCGAGATGGAGCGGCGGATGGCCGAAATCGAGCCGGAGCGCGGGCTAAATTACCTGAAGTCCAAGATCACGCCGCTCATCGAGGGCCAGGACGGCATTGCAGCCGACTGTAGTCGCCGCATTTGCGAGTACGCGGATCGCAATCCCGATCGCACGGATCGAACGTTGGCGCTCATCGGTCGGGCTGGCGCGCTGTATCCATTCTTTCGTTCGTCCGCCCTGCTGAGGCACTTGGACGGGCGAACGCGAAATGTTCCCGTGGTGCTGCTGTATCCGGGCACACGTCGGGGCGCGACCGGCCTGTCCTTCATGGGCCTTCTGAATCCAGACAGCGACTACCGTCCGCGGATCTATCCATGACCCGCAAGGAATGGTCATCCCCTGCGCCGAGGGCTTCGATGCTGATTCGCGACCTGTTCTATTTCGACGTCACCCGTAACATCCCGCCTGTCGTGTACTTTCACGAACAGACTCCGCAGAAGCTCAAAGACGAGGTTTCGGAATACATCATCACCGGTGGTTTTCCCGAAGGACACCCACACCACCGACGTGTCCCCAGCGGAATTCATGAACAGTACGTTCGCTTGCTGTCTGCCATCAGCCGCGAGTTGGAAAAATCCGGCGGACCCGAGTTGCCAACCGCGTGGATCTCGGGGTTCTACGGCTCTGGCAAGTCGAGTTTCGCTAAGCTGTTCGGGCTTGCTCTTGATGGCGTGGCACTGCCCGACGGCACCTCGCTGGCAGAGGCATGGCTGCGCCGTGACACATCGCCGAAGGCTGACGAGCTGAAGCAAGCCTGGCACGCGCTGCGCAAAAAGATCGATCCCATGGCCGTGGTTTTCGATATCGGCAGCAGTGCCCGCGATAACGAGCACATCCATTCGACGGCAGTTCGGCAAGTGCAGCACCGCCTAGGCTACTGTAGTACCGAGCCACTCGTCGCTGACTTCGAACTAGATCTGGAGCGCGACGGCGAGTGGGCCCGCTTTGAAAAGACGGCTGAAAAGGTCCTAGGCAAGCCGTGGAAGCAGAGCAAGGACCGAGCCCTGGCGGAGGAAGAGTTCTCCCTTGTGATGTCGGCGATGTTTCCCGACCGCTACACCGACCCGATGAGCTGGTTCACCAGCCGCGGCGGCACCCATGCGCGTGCTGAGTCACCGGAGGAAGCAGTTGCCGCCATCCGCGACATGCTGCGGTTTCGGCGACCCGGCGCGACGCTGTTTTTGATCATCGATGAGGTGTCGCAGTATGTCGTGGCGAACCAAGATCGCGTCGACCGTCTGCGTGCATTCGCTACCGCGCTGGGCTCTACGCTCAAAGGCAAAGTCTGGCTTCTTGCCCTTGGGCAGCAGAAGCTCGATGAAGAGGCTGGCGAGTCGTTTCTAAACTGGGCCAAAGATCGCTTCCCTCCGCAGCTTCGCGTTCACTTGGCGGCGACCAACATCCGCGATGTCGTACACAAGCGTCTGCTGCAGAAAAAGCCTGCGGTGGAAGCGCAACTGCGGGATCTCTTTAATCAGCATCGTGCGGATCTGAAGTTGTATGGCTACGGCTGCGAGTCGGTGACACCCGACGAGTTTGTTGAGGTCTACCCTATGCTGCCGGGGCACGTTGATCTGTTGTTGCAGATCACCAGTGCCCTGCGGACTCGATCCTCGAGGGCCCAAGGTGATGATCAGGCGATTCGTGGCCTGCTACAGCTCCTGGGCGAGCTGTTCCGCGACCGCAAGCTGGCCGACAAGCCGGTAGGGGATCTGGTCACGCTCGATCAGATCTACGACGTGCAGCACACAGCGCTGGATTCGGACATCCAGGGCAGCATGGCGCGCATCCTGGCGCAGTGCGCCGAAGACGCCTCGGGCCAGATGGTGCGTGTGGCAAAGGCTGTAGCGCTGCTGCAACTGCTGCAAGAGACAATGCCCACCGACGCCAGGTTGATCGCTCAGTGCCTGTACGACCGGCTGGATCGTGGCAACCAGGTGGCAACCGTCACGGACGCATTGGAGGAACTGCGCCGCCGCAACCTGCTCGGCTACACCGAAAAGCAGGGTTATCAGATCCAGTCTTCGGCAGGTGAAGAGTGGGAACGCGATCGCCGTGACATCGGCGTCTCTCGCGAAAGCATTAGCGAAAGCGTGCAAGATGGGCTGCGCTTCCTGCTCGCCTCCCCCGAACGCCCCAAGCTGGAAGGTCGTCCGTTCCCGTGGGAAGGGCTGTTTTCTGATGGTCGAAGAAGTGATGACGTAAAGCTGGTCGACCCGCGGGACGAAGCATCGTTGTGCGTCGACTTTCGTTTTCTTCCTCGCGAAGAGCGCGACGCCAGTGTCTGGGTACGCCGCAGCAGTGAGTCTGCTCTGCTGAACCGTTTGGTTTTCGTGAATGGCGAAAGCGACCACTTGGACCACCTAGCGCGTGAACTCCACAAGTCCCGCGCCATGGTGAAAAAGTACAAGCCCCGACGTGAATCACTGAACCCAGGGCGCAAGGTGCTGCTGCAACAAGAGGAAAACCGCAGCGAAGAGCTGGAAAAGCTCGTTCGTGACGCCATTGCCGCCAGTTTCATGTGCGGCAAAATGTACTTTCGCGGTCTTAGCTACACACCAACCGAGCACGGCAGTGCATTTGGCACGGCGCTTCTTGCGGTCGCCAAGCGCATCCTGCCCGATCTGTTTCCGCACTTCATCGCGACGCAGCTACAACCGACCGAACTGCTACCGTTGGTCGAATCGGAGTTATCAGGTCCATCGCCCAAATTCCTGTCTGGAGAGCTAGGTATTCTGGAGCTGGACTCCGGTCGCTACGTGCCAACTTGCAGCGGCGTCGTTCCGCACCGCATCGAAGAGCACATCAAGAAGGAGGGCGGGCTGTCGGGGACAGCCCTTCTGGCTCACTTCGGTGCTCCACCCAACGGCTACACGGCCAACGTCGTCAAGGCGTGCGTTGCAGGCTTGCTGCGAGCGCAGCGAGTGCGGCTGCAGCCCGAAGGGGGTAGCGAGATCACCGCTGTGCGTGACGTCGGCGTCCGCGATCTGTTCGAAAAAGATCGAAGCTTCCGCCGCGCTATGCTGTTCCCAGCGGGCGACGATGACATCGGCGTGTCGGCGCGGGCGCGAATCTGCAAGTTCTTTGAAGAGCGCCTACAGCACCGTATGGATCGCGAAGACCACGCCATCGCAGATGCAGTCGCCGTGCATTTCCCTCAGCTGCTGGGCCGCCTGCGCAACGTGCAGACCCAGCTGAGTCGATTACCCGATGCCATCTCCGAACCGGACGCGCTGCGCAAGTTAGGCCCGATCTTGGAGCAGTGCATTCCGCTGTGCCGTCAGACCAAGCCCACCGTGAAACTGGTGAAGAAGCACCTAGACGCGCTGCGCGACGGCACACAAGT
>CALLYL010000942.1 GCA_937859535.1 uncultured Myxococcales bacterium | reverse complement strand
CCAGCAATCAGGTGCTCAACTCGTTCGCCAACATCACCAGCGTGGCTCTTACCGATTTGAACGGAGACAGCAAGCTCGACGCGGTGATTGTGGGGGCAACGACCAACAACCTTGGCGTCCTCATTGGGAATGGGGCGGCAAAGTTTGCGGCACCTACCACGTTCAACATGCCGGGTGGCCCGAATCGCCTGGCACTGGGAGACTTCAACAATGACAAAAAGTTGGACATCGTGACTGCCAACGCCGGTGCGGGAACGGTAAGCGTTCGCCTCGGGGATGGGAACGGCGGATTTGGTGGTGCGGCCCCGAGTAGTTCGGTTGCCGCAGGTACCACACCGACGGCTGTGTCGGTTGGAGACTTTGATAGCGATGGCAACGTCGATTTGGTGGTCTCGAACAGCGGCAGCAACACTTTTAGCGCGCTGATCGGCAAAGGAGATGGAACCTTTGGTGCCGCAAAAAGCTTCCCGACCAACGCCAGCCCGGGCAGCATTGTTTCGGCTGATTACAGCGGTGATGGACTGCTCGATGTGGTGACGACCAGTAGTACGACCAACCTGGCGCTCAACCTGAATCAGTGTCAATAGTCGATTCTGATCGAGCGATGGAGAGTGGAACAGCGTGCTCCGTTGCGCTGTTTCCGGTTCGATATCGACCGAGATCGTCCGGTATCTCTCATCCTCTCATTCCCTGGTTCTTAGGAGTTCGCTCACAAGCTCTGGGCGGTGTACAAGGGAATGACAGGTTCCAGACGTGCCGTCCTTCCCATACGCGTTCTGACCCTGTTGTAGGTCGGGAATCGAACCGACAATCACTACGCGATGAGCACCTGTGCTTGAGGTGTTTGGGGGTCACAGAACCCCCTTGACTCAAGGCGCGGCAGTCGAGATCCTTGCAAATGGTTCCAAAGGAAAGGGGGGCATCGACCATGGCAGGTAAGTTCGAGATCAATCAGTCGAAGAACGGTCAGTATTACTTCAATCTCAAAGCGGGCAACGGTGAGATCATCCTGAGCAGCGAGCAGTACGAGAGCAAGGCGGCTGCACAGAACGGAATCGAATCGGTGAAGAAGAACGCGGCGCTCGATGAGCGCTTTGAGCGGAGAACCTCGGTCAAGGACGAACCGTACTTTGTGTTGAAGGCGGGCAATGGTCAGGAGATCGGGCGCAGTGAGATGTACTCCTCTCCCGCTGCCATGGAAAACGGGATTGCGTCGGTGAAGAAGAATGCATCTGGCGCTGAGCTGCGCGATCTGACAGCACGATAACTGGACTCGCGCACCCGCTTGCCGAGATCCCTACAGCGCGCCCTGTGTTCCCACGGTTCCTGATGTAGAGAACCTGGCCGAGTCGTCTCTCCGACAAGTTGGGAATTTCGCTAGCGCTACCTTTGCGATCGCGCTTGCTACAGGAACTTACAAAGCGGGAACGCTCTCGGACTTCCAGCGGGTCACCATGGTCGTGTTGCTTGCCGCAATTGCCGACGAAAGGTTGGGATGGAGTGAGAGGTGTGGCGAGCTGTCATTTTGTGCTTTTCAGCACAGATATTCCGTGGCTATGATGCAGGTAACATCTCTTTCCGTGAAGGAGTCCCTCTATGTGTGCTCACCCAGAACGTGGCCGGTTGCGGAATCTCTGCGCCCTGCTGGCGTCGGTGCTGGTAACGGCTGCGCTACTCATCCCGGCCACCAGCTCCGCTGTCCCCAAGCTTCGTTTTCAGACCGATGTCAAAGGCGACATCCTCGCGATCGGCAATACCCTCGCCCAAGAGTGTCGTGCGATGGATACGCTGGGAATGGCCGTTCCGGCGCCAGTCGTCGGTACGGTGGGTAGCTGCGGCGATCCACTCACCATTGGCGATAGCTCGCCGGACGTGCTGTGGCGAGCCGAAGACACGATGGCGCGGGCCGACAACACGCTGATGATCGATCAGGCTCGGTCGTCGGCGATGCTCAAGCTGCCGCAGGGTGCGCAGGTGGTCTATGCACGGCTGTACTGGGGCGGCAACCTCGGTGAGGACGTGGCGCTCGCTGGCAGCGCGGTGAGCTTTGAGAAGGTCGGTGGCTTCTCGATGAACTTGGTGCCCGATCCGACCAAGGATGTCTCGACGGCGCTCGGTGGTGGCGGCGGTTATGTGTATCAGACCTCGGCGGACGTGACGGCGATCCTGCAGCGCAACGGCAGTGGCAGCTATCGCGTCGGCAATGTGGTTCGTCGCAACGTCTTCAACCGCGATGAAGATGTGCAGTTTGCCGCCTGGTCGCTGCTGGTTGTCTATCGCAGCGACAAGGAGCCGGTCCGCAACATCACCATCTATGACGGACTCGACGGCGTCGACATTGGCCGCACGGTCAGCCTCGGCGTTATCGGCTTCCGGGTTCCTGAGGGTGGCGTACCGCAGGGCAAGCTCGGCGTCATCGCCTACGAGGGCGACACCGACAAGAAGGACACCCTTCTGTTTAACAACATCGCAGTCTCCGACTCGATAAACCCAGCTAACAACATCTTCAACAGCACCCGCAGCGAGCTCGGTATGCCGGTATCGGTGATGGGTGATCTGCCGCAGCTAGCCGGGACCGCCGGCAGCATGTCGGGGCTGGATCTCGATGTGATCGACATCTCGTCGATCCTCAAGCAAAACGATACCCAGGCGACCATCGTGGCCAGCTCGGTCGATGACGTCTACTTCTTCGGCGGACTGTTTACCTCGATTCGCAGCCGCAAGCCGGTGATCGAGACGACGCTCACTGCGGACCCAGGCACCGTGCGTCCTGGCGACACGGTCACCTTTACCTCGACGACCAAGAATGTCGGCGATGACGACGGGACCGAAATCGTGATTCGGCATCCCATTCCAGACGGTCTGACGTATGTGCCGGGCTCAATCCGAGTGGTGAGTGGCCCCGAGCCGGCCCAGAACGGACCCAAGAGCGACCGCGAAGGGGATGACCAGGCGGAAGTGGTGATGGACCCGATGACGGGCAAGCCAGTGCTGGTGATTCGGATTGGCAAGGGCGCTTCGGGCAACATGGGTGGACGACTGAGTCCGACCGATGCGCCCGTGGTCGTTGAGTACAAGCTCCAGACCTCGCCGACCGCGAAGGGCAACATCCCGACGCAGAGCCAGACCTCGACCAACACCGCAGGCAATCCGGGCCTACCGACCTCAACCTTCCCCTCGGGCAATGGTGCCCAGCCGGGTGCCCCAACGGTCGTCCATGTTCCCGATGGCAACGCCGACCTGCGCATCATCGTGACCAAGGATCCGCCCAATCCGCAGCCGAGTGCGCCAGTCACCTACTCGGTGGATGTCAAGAACGTCGGGACGACGACCGACCCAGGTCCGATCAACGTCAAGGTGACGATTCCACCAGGCGGCACCATCGAGTCGGTGAAGCCGGGTCCGGGCTGGACCTGCGTCCAGCAAGACCGAACCGTCCAGTGCAATCGTCCGATGCCGCCTCAGCTGCCGCTCCAGCCCGGTGAGACCTCGCACGCGGTGGACATCGTGGTCCACAACCCCGGTGCCGTGACGGCAGACAACGCGGTGAATGCGAAGGTCAGCTCGGAAGGGGCGATTGATCCCAATCCAGACGACAACCTCTGGAACGAGCTCGGCAGCAATCTCCGCATCGCTGGTGGTGGCACGGGTTGTTCGCTAAGTCCTGTGGCCGCAACCAATGGTGCCAGCTCGCTGGCTGGAATCGGCGCGGCGATGGTCGCGCTCGCTCTGCTCCGTCGTCGGTCCTCGCAGCGGACTGATGCCGGTGCTCGCCTGTAATGAGAAGAGAAAGGAAATTAGTCGTGAACAAACTTAGTTGCGCATTCCTCTTCTCGGCTCTGGCTGGCATCGTCAGCGCAGAAGGCTCGGCCCTGGCCGACCCCAATCGTGGCTTCGAGCTCAACCGCTATCAGCCCACCGCGGCTGGTGAGTGGTCGTTTGCCGTCGATCATCCGTGGTATTCCTCGACGCGCTACTTCGCGGCCGGGATCACCCTGAACTACGGCCACAAGCCGCTGGTGGCGGGCTCGATCGATGAAAACGGCGCGTTTGGCGAGGCGAAGTCGCTCATCGATCACCTGTTCATCGCCCACGTTGATCTCGCCGGTTCGTTTCTCGATCGTGTCTTGATCACGGCTTCGCTGCCGGTGGTGCTGACGAGCGCCGGAGATCCGCAGTTTGCAAGTGGCGCGGCGGTCGGTGACCTGCGACTCGGCGGCAAGGTTCGATTGTACGGACAGCCGTATGCGAGCACGTTTTCGGCCAGCGTCGGACTCGATCTCTGGGTTCCGTTCCGCGCAATGACCGACAGCCTGCCCCCCACGGCGAGCGATCAGAGTGTCCGCGCCCTGCCCAAGCTGATGGTGGGCGGCGTTTGGAACAAGCTGCTGTGGTCAGGAACGCTCGGATTCCTCATCCGTCCGGAGGCCGTCACGGTGGCTCCACCAGCTTTTGCTTCGAGCCTGGGTCGCGCCGCGTCCGAGCTACAGTTCGGTCTGTCGGCGGCCTACTTCGATCAAGAGCGTCGCTTTGCGGTCGGACCTGAAGTGATCCTAACGACCGCCGCCGCTGGCGAGGACTCGTTCTCGCGCTTTGGCACGAGCCTGGAGATGCTGCTCGCCGGTCACTACAACATCGCACGGATGATCCAGACCGGTCTGGCACTGGGGGCCGGATTTGTCCGTCAGCCCGGTACGCCGGACTTCCGTATGCTGTTTCGGCTGGCGTATGCACCGATGGCCGAGCCAAAGCGTCCGAATGATCGGGACAACGATGGCATTCTCGATGCCGACGATGCTTGTCCAGATGTCAAAGGTGTGGCCACCGGCAACCCGGCAACTCATGGTTGTCCGCCGCCGGGCGATCGGGATCGAGACGGCGTGATCGACGCTGAGGATCTCTGCCCAGACGTTCATCAGGGACAGACTCCCGATCCGATGCGCCGAGGTTGTCCGGCCCCGGCTCCTGAAAGTGATCGCGATGGCGATGGCATCTTGGATCGCGATGACCTGTGCCCGGATCTCCACAAGGGTCCGGTACCTGATCCAATGCGCCATGGCTGCCCGGCTCCCGATACCGACCGTGACGGCATTCTCGATCCTGTGGATGTCTGCCCGATGGAACCGGCTGGAGCATTCCCCGATCCGGTTCGCCGTGGCTGCCCGCTGCCCGACCGTGATCAGGACTCGATTCCCGACAAGTTTGATGCTTGTCCGGACAAGCCCGGTGCGCCGCATCCCGATCCGAAGAAGAACGGCTGCCCAGGTCTGCTGACGGTCACGGGTGGAAAGATCGTGATCCTCAAGCCGGTGTTCTTTGCCACCGACAAGGACATCATCCTGCCGCAGAGCTTCCCGGTGCTACAGGCGGTGGCCGACGCGCTGAAGGCGGCGCAGCAGATCCGGCAGGTTCGGATCGAAGGCCACACCGATAGCCAAGGCGTGCGGATCTACAACGTCGACCTGTCGCAGCGTCGCGCTGGCAGCGTCCGTCGTTGGCTGATCGAGCACGGCATCGACGAGGGGCGCGTCGTATCGGAAGGCTTCGGCCCGGATCGCCCGGTCGATACCAACGCCACGGTCGCAGGCCGCGCCAAGAACCGCCGGGTCGAGTTCCACATCGTGGACGGCAGCGGCGTGATCCCAGCCACTCCGTAAGCCCGCCGAAGAGCGCGCTGGATATCCCCATCTCGGCGCGCTCCTCCTAACCGCGCTACCTCCCGTCTGTTTCGAAGCCCACACCAACCGAGGAAATCGGCCCCCCCGTGATCAGGGGGCTCCTCCGCCCGCGTCGCGTTGGGTAGCACGGCTGCCATGCGCAACGATGACCGCCTTCACAATCGGCAGCGCCAGATCGGCACCGCTGTTGCAAACTGCGGCCTGAAGCCTGATGGAATTATATGAAGTATTTAAAAAGACTCTTATAAGACCACAAGTAGCTTTGGGCAGATCGCACTCTCGCGTCAACTGGTCCCAATGGTTCGGACCAGGAGTGTCGCCAGCCGGCACTACGTCCCGCTCTCTGTTGTACGCAAGAGTCCGCTTAGGGAGTCCCGATCAGCGGCAATTTGGGACTCCTGTTCATTTTTTTCTTGATCACTGAAGTTTTGATCAGTAGTTTCGCTGCGCTCTCTACGGAAGAGAGCGCACTTCAAACCCCGTTTCCCTTTGTAAGGAGTCGATGATGAGCCTGACGTTCT
>CALLYL010000941.1 GCA_937859535.1 uncultured Myxococcales bacterium | reverse complement strand
CAGCTCTTTGATCTCAATCGGGAACGGACTAAACACCCCAAGGCCGAGCACCTCGAAGTTCTTCCCCGTCGCCATCAGCCGAATCTTGTCGCCGATCTTGATGCTACCGTTCTTGACTCTGACCTGGGTCACGACGCCGCGATAGTTGTCGTACCAAGAGTCGTACATCAGCGCTTGCAGCGGTCCCGTCGGGTCGCCCATCGGAGGCGGGACCAACTGCACCACCGCTTCCAGGATCTCGGCAATGCCACGACCGTCCTTGGCGCTCGCCGGAATCGCCATCGAGGCATCGATGCCAATCACGTCTTCGATCTGCTTGCGAATCCGCTCCGGCTCCGCCGATGGCAGGTCGATTTTGTTTAGGACCGGTACGATCTCGAGGTTGCTCTCGAGCGCGACATACACGTTCGCGAGCGTCTGGGCCTGCACCCCCTGCGAGGCATCGACGACGAGCAGCGCACCTTCACAGGCCGCCAGGCTGCGACTCACTTCGTAGTGAAAATCGACGTGGCCCGGCGTGTCGATCAGGTTTAGCTGATACTCCTTGCCGTCTTTGGCTCGGAAGCGAAGCCGGACCGTCTGCGCCTTGATGGTGATGCCGCGCTCGCGCTCCAGTTCCATCTTGTCGAGGAACTGGTCTTGCCGTTCGCGGTCACTCAGCGCGCCACACGCTTCCAGCAGTCGGTCGGCGAGCGTCGACTTGCCGTGATCGATGTGGGCGATGATCGAAAAGTTGCGGATGTGGGAAAGATAAACTGACCCACCGGATGGGGTCAGCGACGAAGCCGAAGCTGGTGAGTGAGCGTCTTGAGACATGGCAGAGCTTATGGTGAAGCGGGCAAATCAAGTCACTAAACAGGGGGAAGCGCAAGTCTGTTCCCGCACTCGCCCAGTTTGATGGGTCGGTCGCAGGACTAACCGTGGCGGGCGGCGAAGTCGGTCATGAAGTGAGCCAGCGCCTGGGCTCCAGCGATAGGAAACGCGTTATAGACCGAGGCCCGAATGCCACCGACCGAGCGATGACCCTTGAGCCCGTCCATCCCCGCCGCCTTGGCCTCTTTGGCAAACTGCTCTTCGAGCGCTTCCGTCGGCAATCGGAACGTAATGTTCATCAGAGAACGACTGTCCCGCGCCGCATGACCTCGATAGAAACCCGACACGCCGTCGATCGCGTCATAGATAAGCTGCGCCTTGGCCCGGTTGTGCTCGGCCATCTTCGCCAGTCCCCCGAACCGTCGCAGCCAGCGCGCCACCAAGTGGACGATGTAAATCGGAAACACCGGCGGCGTGTTGTACATCGACTTGTTCTCGATGTAGGTGCGGTAATTGAGCATGATCGGCAGCTTCGCCTGCGCCGCCCTGTCGAGCCGCAGCATGTCATCGCGCACGATCACCACCGTGACCCCAGCCGGTCCGGCATTCTTCTGTGCGCCCGCGTAGATCAGGCCGTAGCGAGCCACATCGACCGGTCGTGACAGAAAGTCACTCGACATATCGCAGACGATGGGACGACCTGCCGCGTCGGGCTCATGGTGCCACTCGGTGCCCCAGATGGTGTTGTTGCTGGTCGTGTGGACATAGGCCGAGCGCTCGGAGCAGTGAAGCTCATCGCTACGTGGGATGCGTCGGAACTGCTCGGGCTCGGTGGTTGCCGCGACATGGGTTTCGCCCACACGCTGCGCCTCGATGAGCGCCTTTTTCGACCACTCACCCGTCAGCACGTAATCTCCGACGGTACCGGGCAGAAGCAGGTTCATCGGCACCATCGAGAACTGCATCGTCGCGCCGCCTGACAGAAACAGCACCCGATAGCCGGATGGCACCCCGAGAAGCTCCCGCAGGTTCGTCTCAGCCTCGGCAAGGATGGCCTCGAACTCTTTGGAGCGATGACTGCATTCGAGAATGCCGATGCCGCTCTGACCAAGCGAAAGCAGGTTGTCGCGGGCTTCAACGAGCACTTCTTCGGGAAGCACAGCGGGACCGGCAGAGAAGTTGAAGATGCGATGGGTCGTCATGACGAGCCAAGGTACTCCTTCTTTGCGGCGCAACCAAGCCAAGCTGCTAAGGTGGGGGCCTATGCGCGCTCGCTTTCTGGCAGTGTTTCTGATGTGGCCACTCGCTGGCTGTCCGAAGCCGATGGTGCTACGACCCTACCCCGCGCCGCCACCCGGAGAGCTGCTCTCTCAGATTCGAGCCAATCAGCAGCGCGTCCAGTCGGTCAAGCTCTACGGCAAAGCCGATGTTCCCGACGACAGCGGTGGCCGGGTGAAGCTCAATATCGCCGTGGCGGTGCAGCGTCCGTCGCGACTGCGACTGTCGGCAGATAGCACCCTGGCGGGACCGCTACTCACGCTCGCTACCGACGGACAGCGCTATCAGCTCCTCGATACCCAGAACAATCGCTTTATGAGCAGCGTCGTCACACCGTGCGCGATGGCTCGGCTGTTGCGGGTGACCCTGCCGCCGACCATGCTCGCCGATGTGCTCAGTGGTGGAGTACCGCTGCTGACCGGGGACTCCATTGCCATCGAAAGCGACTGGGATTCCAGCGAGGGGGGCCGAGAAGTCCTCAAGCTGCGCGATGAGACGGGGCGACGCCAAGTGCTCTATCTGCAAGCGCAAAAGCCCGGCCCAGCGCTGCCCAATTCGTTCGACGTTGTGCAGAGCGAGTTGATTGGTACGAATGGCTCGCCGTTCCTCCGCATCCGTCATCAGGGATTTGACGAGGTCGTCCCAAGCCCGCCGATTCGCCTGCCCAAGCAGTCCCAGATCGAAGACCTCGTCGGGAAAAGTCAGGTCAAACTGCGATGGAAAGAGAGCGAAGTAAACCCCACCCTCCCTGCCGAGTTATTCTCTTTGGAGCAGCCCGCAGGCCTCCCGAACGACCCCGATCCCTGCGTCGGCTCAGCCCCTGCGACCCAGCCATGACCGAGCCCCACTCACCATTTGACGCAGCTTCGCTGGCCAACAAGCTGCGCTCGCGACCCCGACAGCGCTGGGAACTGGCTGGCTTTCGCGAGTCGGCGGTGCTGCTGCCGCTCATCGTGCCCGAACCAGGCCATAACCCCGATCTGCTGTTTATCGTTCGAACCGCGTCGCTGCCGACCCACGCCGGACAGGTCGCTTTTCCCGGTGGCAAGCGCGAGCCGTCGGATCACTCGCTCGATCACACCGCGCTGCGCGAAAGTCACGAAGAGCTGGGCATTGTGGCTGATCACGTCGAACTCCTAGGCCAGCTCGACGACATGCCGACCCCGATGGGCTTTAACATCACGCCCGTCGTCGGTCTACTCCATGGGCCGATCCAACTTTCCCCCAATCAAGGCGAGGTCGCCGCCACCTTCACGGTGCCGCTCTACGACCTACCGGGCCTATATCGTGCGGCGGGCCAAGCCGAGTGGAAGGGACACCTCTACACGATGCATGAGTTTTCCCACCCGACCCACCGCATCTGGGGAGCCACAGCGGCGATGACGCTCCAACTCCTTCACCTGCTCGGCTTGGTGCCCTTTTCGGGACGAGCCCCTGCGGCAATTCGCTAACCCTGCCGAGCCTCTCCTACAGCCTGCTGTCGCTTTGTCCGAATTGGACAAATCTCTGTCCATTTTCATAGGGCGGCCAAATGGAAGCTGGCGTACTCCTAACGTCACTCACCACACAGGAGCATCCCATGTCGCTACGTATGACCCTTGTCGCTTCGATCGCCGCTCTCGCTTGTGTCGCCACGTCTGGCTGCGGCACCCCCGTCAGCCTCACCGTCAAGAGCTACACCAGCAATCCCACCTTCGCGGTCAACTCCTACCTCGTGAGCGGTAGCAAGGACGCGATCCTGGTCGATGGCCAGTTCACCCGTGGCGATGCCGAGAAAGTCGTGGCGATGGTCAAAGAGTCGGGGAAGACCCTGCGCTCGATCTTTTTGACCCACGCCCATCCTGACCACTACCTGGGTCTCGACGTCATTGCCTCGGCATTTCCCGGTGTGCCCATCCAGGCCACCGCCGAGGTCGTCGCTGACTTCCAGGCCAAAGGCCCCGCCGCTCTCGCCAGTGCCAAGGCCAACTTCGGTGCCGCCAACATCGCCGAGAAGCTCGCGACGATCGCCCCGATCAGCCAAGACAAGCTGGAGTTAGAAGGCGAGGAGCTCCGCATCGTCAAGCTCACCGATGGAGAAAGCGCGTCCGCTGCGGCCCTATACGGAAGCCGCCACAAACTACTCGTCGCAGGCGACCTGCTCTACAACCGCGCTTACCTGTGGCTGGCCGAGTGCAAGAGTGAGGCGTGGGCGCAAAACCTGAAGGGACTCAGCAGCCTCGGCGGAATCGAGCAGGTCTATCCCGGCCACGGTGCCGCCCCTGCGACTGCCGCGATCATCGACGAAAACCTCCAGTACCTAACGACCGTCGTGCCGATCCTGCAAAACGCCACCACCGCCGCCGACGCAATCGCCCAGGTCAAACAGAAGTACAGCTACACGGGCGGTGGGCTGCTCGAGTACAGCACCAATATCTTCTTTTCCGCCTGCAAGAAGCCGTAGCTGTCACTGGCTCAACCAATCCTCGGCGTCAGAGAGGCCATCGCTCAGCCGCCGATTCCGCAGAGCTTTTCGCTGAGCGTCCACAGACCATCCGCCGCCGCTTCATCCTTGGCGAGCTTGGTGGACTTTTCCGGCTTGCAGTTGAAACAGTATTCTCCGGTTAGCGTGGCAGCCTCAGGGCTTGTGGCCAGCCAGATCAGCGTCTCGGCCCCCTTCTCTGGGGTCCGGGCGAACAGCTTGGCCACGACTTTGATAACGCCCGCCATCATCCCAGCGTTGTTCTGGCCAAATCCAGTCTGCACAAAGCCGGGGTGGAAGCAGTTGACCGTGATGCCTTTTTCCCGCCGAGCCAGCGCCCGAGTGAACAGAATATTGGCCAATTTCGAGTCGCCGTACGAGCCGAAGCCAGCGCTTTTGCCGTCGCGCTTGGCGATGGTGGCAAGGTTCATCTTGCCGGTCTGATGCGCAGCGCTCGAAGTGCTAACAACGCGTGCGCCGGCCGTCTTGCGCAGCAGAGGCAACACTTCGTGTGTCAGCAAGAAGTAGCCAAGGTGGTTGAGAGCAAAGGTCATCTCGAAGCCATCCGCAGACAGCTTGTAGTCGGCAAAGTACGCGCCCGCGTTGTTCACCAGCACGTCGAGTCGGTCGTACTTCTTCGCAAACGCGGCAGCCACCGCCCGCACATCGGCCAGCGATGACATATCGCCGATGAGCAGCTCGATCTTGTCGTTTTGACTCTGGCTCTTTAGCTCGGCGACCACGCGCTCGCTCTTGTCTTTGTTGCGACCGACGAGCACCAGCGTCGCCCCACGCTTGGCGAATTCCACCGCCGCCGCCTTGCCAATGCCTTCTGTCGCGCCCGTGACCAAAAACACCTTGCCGTTCAGATCGTTTGCCATCCAGATCGCGCCTCCCAGCGCCAAGCAGAAATCATAGCGCGGGAGCGTTTACGGAGTCGGATCGAGTCGGTCGCGGACGTACTGCTCGTCAATCAGGATTTGTTGACCACGCCGCTCGGGTGCTTCGAACAGCAGATCGTGACAGACCTGCTCGCACAATCCACGCAGCGACCGCGCCCCGAGTCCCTGACGCAAGGCCGCACGGGCGATTTCCCGCAGTGCGCCGTCCGAAAAATCGGCCTGAACGCTATCGAGCAAAAGCAGCGTCTTGTATTCGGTCAGCAGGGCATCGCTCGAACCGGCCAGGATCTGGCACAGCTCGTCTTCGGACAGCGGCGCAAGCTGGACCCGCACCGGCAATCGTCCGAGCAGCTCGCTCAACATCCCGTACCCGAGCAGATCCTCGGTCGACAGCTCCTTGCCGCGCACCGTCTGCGTTTTGTCACCAAAGCCAATCCGCGCTGTCGGTCGCTCGCGCTCGAAGAGATCCGCGAACGTCCCGGCGGCAACAAACAAGATGTCGCTGGTGTCCACCTGCACCACATCCTGTCGACCCGGCTGCGGCGAGAGGCTCGTCGGCACGAGTAGCTCGCGCCCTTCGAGCACTTTGAGCAGGCTCTGCTGCACGCCCTCACCGCCGATATCGCGAGTGCCACCGCCGGTCTTGTAGCTTTGGGTCCGGCGGGCGAGCTTGTCGATTTCATCCAGAAAGATGATCCCGCGCTGAGCCTCCGCGACCGAGTGGTTGGCGCGATAGAGCAGCTCGGCGACCATCTGCTCGACATCTTTGCCGTAGTAGCCGGCCTCGGTGTACTCGGTGGCGTCGGCGATGCTGAGCGGCACATCGAGCACCTGAGACAGCATCCGCACCAGATGGGTCTTGCCCGATCCGGTGGGCCCAATCAGCAAAATGTTCGACTTGCGGATCTGACCTTTGCGATCCGCTGGCAGCCCACAGCGCCGGATATGCCCATACGCAGCCACTGCCAGCACCCGTTTGGCGCGCTCCTGACCGACGACATGATGATCCAAAAACGCATGGATCGATCGCGGTGTAAGTAGGGTTCGCTTCTGGGGACGAGCTCGCGGCATCAAATGGTTTCTAGCAGCTGTGGGGCTGTGCACGATATCATCCACGCTAGGAAATTTTGCAGACGAACTATCCCGAGGGAGGACCAATGTCGAGCAGCCATGACAAAGGAGTGGAAAGTAGCGGAGTCGCTGGCGAAACGATTGCCGAGCTGTATGCCAATCGCGCGCTAGCGACCCCGAACGCTCCGGCGTTTATGACCCGCCGCAACGGCGACTGGCAGACCCTGACCTGGCAGCAAGCCTACGAGAAGTCGTCGGACATTGCCCATGGTCTCGTCGCGATTGGCGCCAAGCTCGGCGACAAGATCGCACTGATGGGCAGCACCCGCGAAGAGTGGACGCTGTGTGATCTCGGGCTCCTGCTCGCGGGCGGCATCACGGTGCCGATTTATCCGTCGAGCCTCAAAGAGACGGTCGCCTACATCCTCAACGACAGCGAGTCCTGTTACATCTTCGTCGAGGACAAAAAGCAGCTCGATAAGCTGCTGGCGATTCGCTCCCAAATTCCACACGTCAAGCAGGTCATCCTCTGGGACG
>CALLYL010000940.1 GCA_937859535.1 uncultured Myxococcales bacterium | reverse complement strand
CGCCATCGCGAGATACCGTGCTGCGCCTGCTAGATGTCGAAGAGCTGTCGCTCACCTGGAAGGATGTGCTCGGCGATCCGCCGCAGCCCAGCGGCACGACCGACGAAGCGTCAGACAGCAATTACAACTGCTACATTCCGCCGGGTTACGACTCGATGCGGATGGTGCAGCAGCTTGTGCGGATGCTCAACGGACCTGGCGGTCATATTGAACAAACCTATGCCTACCTGGAGCATCGCAGCGCCATTGCCTACGTGGCGATGTGCAACGAGGCTTGGTACGTCACGTCACTTCGGGCCAAGTATCCGTTTGATGCACTTGCTCATCGCATCATGGAGGTCAGCGGCCAAGTCCCATTCAAGGTCATCGCCATTGGTGCCGGTGATGGTCACTTGGAGGTCCGCTTCGTCCAACACCTGCTCACGGGCTGCTCGACCCCGGACGTAGAGTTGCTGCTGTTCGACATCAGCCAGCCGCTTCTCACGAGCGCCTACCAGCATGCGACTGATACCTTTGGTGAACAGTCTGCGGTCCACACGCTGCTTGTCCATGGCAACTTCCACGACCTGGCACAGTACCCTCAGATCAGCTACACGCCAGCCAAAGGCCGTCGCCGACGCCTCTACACCATGCTTGGTTACACACTCGCCAACCTAGACAGTGAGCCGCGCTTCTTTGAACACAGCCTCGCGCACTGCCAAGCGGGAGACATGTTGCTCCTCGACTTCCAACAGCGACCGTCTCCGGTGGGTGCTAGCGAGGACGAGATTCGGCGACAAGACCCCGCGTTCCATTCCCCATTCAACAAGATCCACGCCGACTGGCTGGGCACGCCATTCCGTGCGCACTGTCCCGACTACGTCTCCCATGACTTCTCACTACAGCTCGTCAACCAGTGCCTCATCCCAGGCAGCTACGCGCTGGACGCCGTCGCCACTGTCCGCACGCGCAGCCACGCCGAGCGTCGCTTCTCGATGTTCCGCTTCAAACGCTACGATGAAGCCCTGCTCGCGGAAAGCCTCGCCCGCTTCGGCTGGGAGAAGCTCATCGCTCTGCCCATCGGAGAATCGGAGCGAGCGCCGGTGGCGATGTTGTTGGTGAAGCGGTAGGGGCGCAGCCAAATTGCAAAGTGCGCATCGTTCCGCTGTTCGGTGCTCTGACTGGTGCAAACGCCACTCAAGAAGTGAGCCGGAGCACGCTGCTGTTTAAAGGCCCCCAAGTCAACTCATGCTGCCGACCAAGGGTATTCCCTAGCGACCCACTTGGCAACCTCCTCGAATAGTTCGGTAACGGAGGTCTTGCGGTCGACTATTTTTGTTCCCAATATGTACTCACGCGCAGCCTCTGATTGTAGCCGCCTGATGTGGTGTGGCCCCTCAGTGGTAAAGTCTTCGAACCATGAAGGAGGGAGACGTCCCTCGTTTGCCAGGCGTTGAGCCAACTGGGGCATGCTGGTATTAGCGTCGAAAGCAGCCCTTCGACTTTCCTTCAGTTTCAATAACCCTTCTATTTGACTCGGCTTCGCTGAGCGCAAATCTTGCACCTGCCCCGGCGAAAGTACGCCTAGCGACCCGCAGCGTACCACCATGGCAGTATAACTTACATGGAACTCATCGGCCAACCGGTACATTGCCGTTGAGGAAAGCGCTGTCGCTTCAATCTTGGAGATCGCCGCTAGAACATTGAGCGCTGGCATTAAGATCTCGGCGGCTACAAGGTCCGCTTCCTGATCTTCAGGGAGGCGAGCCGGACCGTACAAGTCAACATGCTCTGAGTCTTGACCCAGATGCCTGTATACCCGATGAGCAAACTCATGGACAGCGGTCCATCTCAGACGATCGTCGGGTTGATCAGAGTTGACCACGATCGTGCATGCAGAGCAGCCTTCTGCCTGCATCAGTGCACCGGAGATATTCGACAACGCCGTGAATTCAAGACGGTAGCCGGTTCGGTACAGGGCTCCGAAGATGTCTAAAGGAGGTGCCTCCAGTTTCAGAATCGACCGAACTTTTTCGCAGACCGTTGGAACCGAGGATTTAGCCGGAGCCGAATCGTTAGTTGTTACAGTCGGAAAATTGCTACTCGGCGCAAGGTTGAACAGTTCCCATTTCTCCTGGTCGTCTAGCGTCTTGCCGCCGTCAGCACGAAAGCTGGCCTGCATAGCAGCGTTCTGGACACGACTACCGAGCCCCCCACTCATCATCACTTCCGGGCTCATGCGAAACAAGGCTGCTACTCGCACTAACTCGCCAACTCGCAGTTCTCGGTCCTTTCGCTCTATCGCACTGACCGTGGGTCGAGACACACCAAGTTGTTCAGCGACGAGGGCCTGACTTACCCGCACCGCCTTGCGGGCCATTCGGAATGCCTCGTTTAACGTCACCATATTCTCTGCTTAACCTTCGGTTTGGATCGGTTGATCGGATCTGTCGGGGAAAGACGGCATCATACGCTACTTTCTCCAGCGCAATAATCTGACATGCGACCATCCATGCGGCATGTCGAATTTGTGAGATTCGGTCTTGCCATTCAGTTTCTCGAATGTTAGGTATCTGCCTGTCAAGTCAAATTCGCGACGCACAAGGAGAATTTCGATGTCGAGCACTAGACGCCATGTAGTCCCCCATCAAAACGGCTGGGCGGTCCAAATGCCAGGCGCTGAAAGGGCAAGTTCGATCCACCGGACGCAGGCCGAAGCGGAAAGACGAGCCAAAGAGATCGTCGGTAATCTAGGCGGCGGTGAAGTGACGATTCACCGGACCAACGGTCAGTTCCGTGATTCCGATACTGTGGCACCCGGGAATGACCCGTGTCCGACACGGGATAGAAAGCACTGAGGAGAAGAGAATGACAATCCGAATGGCACATCTGCGGGAGCAAGGCGTTGACTTCGTAGTCTTCGATGCCGACGCCCGAATCGGTACAGACACTGCTCGTGCGGCGCTGTTATTCCAACTGACAGCCAAAGCCCGCATGTCGCGGTGTAAGGTTGACAAAGCTGCTTTGCAGTACGTCTCCGGTGGACAACTCCAGTTCTACGGAACTCCAGATCTCGTTGACTTTCTGGCGTCTGTGGGTGGAGTGGATCACTGGACCCATCAACTCTCAGTCTAACCTTAAGCCTCCCCGTGGACGAATTTGCTCTCTATGGCTATTGCGGACAGGGAACGGTTTGCAGCAATTCTGGGCCCTGTCCGCTTCAGACATTTCAGCCCCCCTCGATGATACCGAAGACGGAGACTGTGGTTCCTTGTCTGTCACATCCGAGGGCTTGAACTGCTTCAGGTAAGTTGGACTTTTTCCGGTTCTGAGATTGTAATGGCTGAGTTCGGTTAAGCAGTCAGTTGGCTGGGCGCTGCTACCGCTGTTCGGAACGGTCGTGGTTTGGCAGCGGCCACAGAGGGTTATGGCATAGCCGGACAACGACACCGCGATATCGCTCGCCTTGTCGCGAACGGACATCGTCAAGCAGCGCCTCACCGCCCCAAGAATCCGGTATGACGCGATGGACGATGGCGAATCAGCTTCCACATGCGATCGAATTGCCGCGTCTCGATTCGAT
>CALLYL010000939.1 GCA_937859535.1 uncultured Myxococcales bacterium | reverse complement strand
AAGGAGCTGCGCTGCGGCGAGGTCGGCTTCATCATCGCCAACATCAAGACCGTCGCGGATACCCAGATTGGCGACACCATTACGCACGCCGACCGTCCGTGTGCCGAGCCGCTCGCGGGATTTAAGGTCGTCAAGCCCATGGTCTTCGCCGGAATCTTTCCGACGGACAATGCGCGCTATACCGACCTTCGCGATGCGCTGGAAAAGCTCCATTTGAACGATGCGAGCTTTACCTATGATCCGGAGACGTCGCTGGCGCTGGGCTTTGGCTTTCGGTGCGGCTTCCTCGGGCTTTTGCACATGGAGATCGTGCAGGAGCGTCTCGAGCGCGAGTACGATCTGGATCTGATTACGACGGCACCGACGGTGGAATATCGGGCGACGACCTCTTCGGGGGAGACCGTCATCGTCGACAACCCGGCGGCGCTTCCGGATGAAGGCAAGCTCGATTTCATCGAGGAGCCGATCATCATGGCCAGCATCTATACGCCGTCGGAGTACCTGGGATCGCTGATTACGCTGTGTCAGGACCGGCGCGGCATCCAAGTCGGTATGACCTACAACGGCGAAGATCGCGTGGTGCTCAAGTACGAGCTGCCGCTCGCCGAGGTGGTGTTTGGCTTTTATGACAAGCTCAAGTCGGTGTCGCGAGGCTATGCGTCGCTCGATTATGAGCTGCTCGAGTATCGGCGCGCTGACCTGATCCGGCTCGATCTGTTGGTAAACGGCGATCGTGTCGACGCGCTTTCGATCATTTCGCACCGGGAGCGTTCGTATTTCCGAGGCCGCGATGTGTGCGTGAAGATGAAAGACCTGATTCCGCCGCAGCAGTTCGAGGTCGCGATTCAGGCCGCCATTGGCAACCGCGTGATTGCGCGTACCACCGTCAAGGCGTTGCGGAAGAACGTGACCGCCAAGTGCTATGGTGGTGACATCAGCCGAAAGCGAAAGCTGCTGGAACGCCAAAAAGAGGGCAAAAAGCGGATGAAGCAGATCGGCTCGGTCGAGATTCCGCAGGAGGCGTTCTTGGCGGTGCTCAAGGTGGACGAATAATGAGCGAGGAAGAGAAAGACAAGGCTGCGCCGGTGGCCTTGCCGTCAGGGCGTCGGCCTCCGGTATGGCTCCGTCTTGCGCTCGATCATCTGTGGGTGCTGGGTCTGCCGCTGCTACTGGGTCTGTTTCTGCTGGTTGTTCACTTCACGAACCACATCGACCTGACCGAGGTTCCGCCGCATCCGCGCATCGTGCAGCTTGTGATTGCGCTGCTGGCTCTGGCTGTAATCCTGGGCGGTCCGTATCTGGCCTTTCGCAAGATCATCGATGAAACGCGTGAGGATCTGCTGCTGCATCGTGATGCGCAGCTCTCTGTGAAAGATGCGCGGCGACGATTTGATAAGTACGGTCGACTGCTCAAAAAGGAAGCCCGTGAGACGGTGGCAGAGGCGATCTCTGCCGTCGACAAAGCACTTGTCGCGGAAGACAATGACGAGCTGATTCGGACGCTGCACGGGCTTGATCAGGCGGTCACCAAACACCTGTCTTTTGCGCGCAAGAGTCCACTTCAGGAGTATGGAGAGTCGATCGGTGGAGCGGTTCTGATCGCGCTGATTTTGCGGGCTTTTACCGTCGAGGCGTTCAAGATTCCGTCCGGCTCGATGATTCCGACTCTGCAAGTCGGAGATCATATTTTCGTGAACAAACTGCTGTTCGGTCTGCGGATTCCGTTTACAAACATTAAGTTTGGTCATCATCTGCGCGAACCCCGTCGCGGGGAGGTGATCGTGTTTGTGTATCCGCACGACATGCAGAAGGACTTCATCAAGCGGATCGCAGGAATTCCGGGCGATACGATCGAGGTCTGTGATGAACGGGTCTCCGTCAACGGTAAGCAGCTAGCGCGTGAACCCGTCGCTGGTATGTGTGACTACGATGACTTTGATGAGGAGCGTCCCGGGGCTCGCTGGACCCATCAAATCTGCCGTGGCTTCCGTGAAAAGAACGGGACCGAGACCTATCGCGTGGTGCAGGATGTCCAGCCGAGCATTCATCCGTGCCAGACCTGGGTCGTGCCTCCCGAGCATGTCTTCGTGATGGGCGACAACCGCGACCACAGTCATGACGGTCGTTTTTGGTGTGAGCAGCGCGGACTTGAGCCCTGTTCTCCCACGGACAAGGCGTCGTTTGTGCCGTTTGAGATGATCAAAGGCAAGGCGTGGTTCATCTGGTGGTCTGCTGGCAAGGGTTCCTCGGTCCGACTGGGTCGCCTGTTTACTTCGATTCACTAGGATTTGGAGTTCAGCCAACATGACAACTCCGCACCCCTCCCCGAGGACTTTTTCGACGACACAGCTCGTACTCCTGGCGGTTGTGGCGGCCGGTTTTTTGGTTGCGCCACAGCTTATCGTGAAGGCTCCGAACGAGCCGACGATGGGCATGGTGCAACGCATCTTCTACTTCCACGTTCCGTGTGCGTGGCAAACGATGATTGGCGCATTCCTGGCCGGGGGCGCGAGCGCGATGTATTTGTTTCGTGGCTCCCAGCGGGCGCGTCAAGTCGCGATAGCTGCTGCAGAGCTGGCGGTTTTGTTTGGGCTGTGTGTGCTGCTCACTGGGCCGCTGTGGGCGCGCAAAGCCTGGGGCGTGTGGTGGCAGTGGGATGTGCGGCTAACGACGACAGCGCTGCTGTGGATCATCTTTGTGGCGGCGCTGTTTGCCGAGCGTTACGGCGGGCCGGGTGGACCTCGGCTGTCGGCGGGTCTGATGGTGTTTGGTGCTGCGGACGTGCCGATGATTTACATCTCGGTCTCGCTGTGGAGGACGATCCATCCCAAGACCTCTGTGGTACCGACTCTTGATCCGGCGATGCGGATTGCACTGTGGACCTCGGTGCTGACGTTTACGTTGCTGTTTGTGGTGCTGATGTCGCTGCGGATGCGGCTGCTGCGCCAGCGGGATCAGCTCGCAGAGCTGAAGATGCGGGCCGAGGACGCGGGGCTGTTCGATGACTAATTCGCAACTGATGGGAAACCGAACCATGCAAAACCTCCGAAGCAAGAGTCGATGGAGTCGTGGGCTGCTGCTTCTTGCGCTGGTAAGTGCTCCGGCGTTTGCGGATGAGGGGCCATCCCCGGGCGCGCTACAGAAGCGGATCGAAACGCCGCCTCCAGCGACGGCAACTCAGCCTGCGGTGGTGGCTCCTGCTCCTGCTGCGAATCCTGCTCCCGGTCAGCCGGACAAAGATGGTTTTGTGCAGGAAAACCGGCCGATGATGGGCCCGACCGTGGATGAGTCGATTCCGGCGGGTCCGCTGCTCGCCACGGCGTATGGATTCGTGTGGTTGGCGGTGCTGGGTTATGTGGTGATGATCGGTCGTGGGCTGCGGCGCGTCGATTCCGAGCTCAGTGAGCTAGATCAAAAGCTCAGCAAGCTGGTGAGCAAGAGCTAGCGAATGCCTACGGCTGCCCACATCATCTACATTCCGGCGATGCTCTGTCTTGGCTTTGTGCTGGGGTTCATTTTCGGTGGGCGCGCCACTCAGGCTGCGATTGCCGAAGAGGAAGCCCGCGCCCAAGTCAAAGCCGCCCGGAAGGCGCAACGGGCTGCGGAACAGGCCGCAGACTCTCAGCGTTCAGATTCTGCCCACTCCTAGACCGCGACTACTCGGTGATGCAGGGCTCGCTGCGCCGCATCGACTGTGGCGCGGGCTGGGCAACCAACGATGTGATCGTTGACGAGTCCCATCGCTTGCATGAACGCGTACGCAGTGGTGGGTCCGACGAAGCGAAAGCCTCGCTGTTTGAGATCGCGTGACAATCGGTTCGACGCCGCCGTAGTTCCGAGCGTACGCAGGGCTGCATAGTCCATGGTTCGAGGGCGCTCGGACTCGGGTGGTAGGAATCGCCACACGTAGTCGGCTAGGGAGCCCTCTTTTTGGACCAGCTCGCGGGCCGCCCGGGCGTTGTTGATCGCCGCTTCGATCTTGCCGCGATGACGGACGATTCCGGAGTCCGTAAGGAGTCGTTCGACATCCGCAGGACCGAACTCGGCTACGTGCTCGATCGCAAAGCCGGAAAACGCAGCACGAAAGGACTCTCTCTTGCGCAAGATGGTGAGCCAGCTCAGACCCGATTGAAACCCTTCCAGACAGAGTTTTTCAAACAGCCTGGTGTCACTGCGCACCGGGATGCCCCATTCCTCATCGTGGTAGCGGCGGTACAGAGCATCATCCGTGGCCCAAAAACAGCGAACCACTCCGTCGTCGTGTTTGCGAAGACCTTCAGCCAGATTCATCGCGGCAGTCTACTGCGAAGCGCCGGATTCCGTTCAGCCAAGTTTGGGCCCAAGTCTGGCCCACGTCTGGATGATCCTCGGCATTCCGGTCAGCGTCGTTTCGTCATGCGCAAGCACATGCAATTGGCTGATGATGCTAGCAAGCTCTTCCTTGGTACAGAGTCCGTCCGCGAGAACCGCCTCACCGATGTTTTCCATCGTGATGGCGGGAACCAGCTTGACCTCTCCTGTGATTCCGATGGGCTGCTCGACGTTGACTTCGATTTGGCAGAGTCCGGCTTCCTGGAGCATTCCTGGGAGCTTTGGCCCGATGTATGGGTCTCCGCCGCGTCGATGCATCGATTCGATGTGAAGTTCGTGATAGCTGCGGAATGCGGGATGTTCGGGGTAACAGAGGTGTCCGGAGAAGTCTATGTCTTCGACGACCAGCATGCCTCCTGGTCGCAGTCGATGGACCAGTCGTGACAGGGCCATTCGCGGGTTGGGAAGATGGGTGAGCAGAAAGCGAACGTAGATGAAATCAAACGCAGGCGGTACGGTCGCGAGTGCTTCATTGGGAGTACCGAGGACATCTGCGCAGCGAAACACAATGTCTGGGAATCCTTGGGCTTGGGACTCTTGCTCGGCCAGTGACAGCTTGATGGCATCGATGTCTTCACCGACGATTTGGCTGGTCGGTCCGGCACGCTTTGCCAATTCAATGGTGACATCGCCGCCGCCGCATCCCATGTCTAAGTAGGACATACCGGGACGCACACCTACGCGATCAAGCAAGCGGGTGGTCGCGCCGTGCATCACCCGAGAAAGGAGCCGTAGTCGCTCGCGCCCAGCGCTGCCGCCACGGATGATGTAGTAACCCGCTGTGATGTTTGGGGCTTCCGTTTTTGGCATGGAGGTACTCGTAGATCAGAGTACGCATATTATCGTCGAAAAATTGCTTTTTCTGGATGCGCAAAAAGGCCCTAGAAAGACCAGTAGGAACCAATGTATGATGCTTATCCCATGATAAGCAACTCTGTGGTCAGCAACAACGTCAGTATCTCCTATCGTGTGATTGGGGCAGGGCCCCGCGATGTGTTCCTTATCCACGGCTGGATGGTGTCAGGGGCCGTGTACGACGACTTGATCGCGGCGCTTGATACCGAGGGACTGCGCTTGGTCGTTATCGATCTGCGCGGCAGTGGTCGCTCTGGTCGACCCAATGATGGTTACTCGATTGCACAGTATGCTGCGGATGTGCTGGCGGTCGCCGATGCGCTGGGTAGCCGATCGTTTGTCGTGGTCGGTCATAGCATGGGTGGACAGATTGCACAGTGGATCTCAGCGACGGCAAATGACCGAGTGATTGGTCAAGTCCTGCTCTGTCCGGTCCCTGCCTCCGGAATCCCCCTTCCGGCGGATGCGCGGGCTCTGTTCCGCAACTCAGCCCAGAATCGCAGCATGCAGCAGACCATTTTGGGACTCGCCTGCAAGCAGCTTGGCGACGCCGAGCGGGAGCGGATCCTAGATGATGCCGGAGGCGTTGCGCCACAGTGTATCGAGCAAGCGTTTGATACCTGGACCGCAGGCGGATTTTCGGATCGCCTGTCGGATATCTGTGCGCCGACACTGGTGGTGGGCACCGATGATCCCTTCCTGCCGCCGACTTTCCTGCGACAAGCGGTGGTGAGTCTGATTCGAGGCGCTCGGCTGGCGGTCCTCCCTGGTCCGGGACACTACGTACAAGTAGAACGCCCTCGGGAGACTGCGGCTCTGCTCGAAGCGTTTCTGGCAGCACTTGGTCATTCCTAAGTCTAGGACAGAGACCTCACATGCTAGAGAGAGCGTTCGAGTCGATGCGTGAATCTGTGGATCAAGTTCTCGCGACCATGCTCGGCGAGCGCCGCTCTGAAGTGGTGGAGCGTGCGACTGATTGGGTGATCGCGCAGGCTCGGGATCTGCAAGGGAAACGACCACGCGACGAGACGCAGCGACTTGTGGAAGGCGTGGTGCGCTGGAATGAAGCGCTGATTTTGCGGAAGGACTCTGTACCACTCGCGGAGTTCATTGGCTTTGTGACCGCGTATCGGGCGTCTAGTGAGTTTCATATCTCGACACTCCTGCGCGGATTCTGTTCGTTCCGGGCGGCGATGGCAGAGTTGCTAGCCCCACCGCGAGTTGACCCGACGACGGCGTATTCGTGTCTGCGGATAGTCGATGACGCCTATCTCACCGCGATCTTTCAGATGGGAGATGAATACGTCAATAAGCTGAATCGGACGATCCTCGAGCGTCGCGCCCAACTGGAAGCGGATCTGGCACGGGTCGCTGCGCAGCACGACCGAGAATTTCAAGAAGCGCTGGCGGTCATCCAGAAACAGCGTGATCTGCTGCACGAAGTGTCGCTGCCCGTGATCAGCGTCTTCCACGGGGTGTTGGTGGTTCCTCTGATTGGGGAATTGTCTGCGGAGCGTGCTGATGAACTGATTCATCGTCTGCTGGTTGCGATCGTTGACAATCGTGCCAAGGTGGCGATCCTGGATTTGACCGGGCTCCCATTTGTCGATCAAGTGGCGGCGAGGGCACTGCTGAAAGCGGCGGGGGCGGTAGGGCTGATCGGGGCGACGGTGATGCTGGCTGGTCTGTCTCCAGCAACGGCAACCGAGCTGATTCATCAGAGTGAGGGGGCCGCGCTTCCAGCGAGTCACGCAACGCTTGCAGATGCGCTGCGGGTTGCGTTGCGCGCACAAGGTTATGAAGTGCAGCGCGGCTTGGTTAAGCTCGCACGATCAAGCTAGCGACGGGCATGCGCGTCCGTTAGATCCCGAATAAACACCGCCGGAGGGCGGCCACCTGCTGTGGAAAACAGGAGTCGTGGACCGCTTTCTTCTGCCACTGCATATAAACAGACCGGAGTGGGTTCGCGCTTGGGTGCTGAACCGAGCAGCGTCGCGACACCTGCTTCCAGGCTTCTCGAATCTGCGGCGACACACACAAAGCCGCGCCGCAGCTCTTCGGTGATTTCCTCTTTGGGAAAGACCCGCTCTAGGAGTGCTCGGGAGCCGCCACAGTCCGGTGTGGACACGACGATGAGGAGTCTCTGTCCGTTTGTCTGGGCCAGCGCAATGGCATCCGCAAGAGAGCGATGCCACTCGACCGCAGCGCGATCATCAAAGTACGGATGGCGAGGTGGTTGGTTCATGGTTTTGCCGAATCTATGAGCTGGATTACGGGGTGAGGAGAAGTTTTCCCTTGGCCTTGCGATCGTGCAGGTAATGATGTGCCGCCGCCGCTTCAGCGAAGGGAAAGGAGCGGTCGACATAGGGACGGAGTTCGCCACGTTCGTACATTCCAAGTAGCGCGGCAAACTGTGGGCGGAGTAGATCGATGCGCGAAAAGAGCTGTCCCATGTTGACTCCCTGCACCGACCGGTTGTCATTCATCAGCGTGAGCGGACTGTAACGCTTGGTCCGTAGGAGCATGTGAAGGGCGCTCGGGATGCTTCGACTCTTGCCGCTGCTCATCGAGGAGACGCCAAAGCACACCAGGCGTCCGGTTTCGCGCAGGAGATTGTAGGAGTCGGTAAAGGACTTGCCTCCCACCGCGTCGAGTACGAGATCAACGCCGCTGTTTTTGCCAACGATGGCGCGAACCTGGGCGGTGATGTCTTGGGAAGAGTCGAGCGGATGTTGACAGCCGCGCTCGCGAAGGAATCCGTGTTTGCCCGGGGATGCGGTGCCGAAAATCTCGCAGCCGTGTGCCCGCGCCAGATCAATCGCGGCCAGTCCCACTCCCCCTGCTGCGGAGTGAATGAGGACTCTCATCTCGCGCCGTAGCGTTCCGATAAACAGCATCATGTGATGTGCCGTCAGATACACCACGGGTAGTGCGGCTCCTTCCTCGAACGTCATCTTGTCCGGCATCCGAAAAATCTGCGAGGCACCGATGACGATCGTATCGCTATAGCCTCCAAAGTGTGGCATTGCGATGACGCGATCTCCGACGGAAAATTCGCTCACACCGGAGCCAATCTGGTCGATCACGCCGGAGACCTCATAACCGACTACGCACGGGATGGGGGGCGCATCGGGATACATTCCGGTGCGAGCCATGAGATCCGCGAAGTTGATGCCCGCAGCACGTACTCGAATGCGCACTTGTCCCGATTCAGCGACGGGGTCTGCCGCCTCTTTGACTTGAAGTACCTCGGGCGCTCCTGCCTTTGTGATCCAGATTTGTCGCATGGCTGCGGATGATACGCGAATCGGTCCGGAAGTGGGGGTTCCGAACACAGACGCTCCGTACGGCCCGATTGGTGGGCGAGAGCGTTCGTTACCGCAGTCTTGGAAGGAGTGCGTCTTCCAGCGCTGGAAGGTGTGCGGAGATCATCAGTGGTGGGTTGCGCAGCGCTTCGCTGCGAGCGCTCGATTTCGGTCCGTCCTTCGTCGCCAAATGAAAGGCACGCTTGAGCGTTCCGAACTTCAGTCCATGGGCAGTGCTGACCACCACCGCTCGTTCTTGTGCGCCAATTCGTCCCTGTTCGAGCTGCTTACGGAGTGCCGCCAAAGCGACTCCGGTGTGCGGATCGGTCTGAAGTCCGTGACGGTCGCCCGCAGTCCATGCAGCGGTGATTTCATCTTCGTTGACCGCTTCCACGACTCCATCTACGCGCCTTAGCTCGGCGATGGCTTTGTGGACATTCACCGGGTTGCCAATGGCTATCGCGCTCGCCTGCGTCGGTCCGGCCACCGTTCGGTGGAACTCCCATCCTGATCGAAAGGCCCGATACAGAGGGGATGCTTGCTCTGCCTGTGCCACAAGGAGTCGCGGCTGACGGTCGGTAAGACCCAGTTTTTTGAGCAGCGCAAAACCCCGTGCAATGGCCGTTACATGACCGAGATTCCCCCCCGGAGCCACCACCCAATCTGGCGGCTGCCAGCCGAGCTGCTGCGCGATTTCAACCGAGAGAGTCTTTTGTCCCTCAATCCGCAGAGGGTTCATCGAGTTGGCCAGATAGACTCCGTGGCGACTGCAAAACTGTGCGACAAGCTCCATACAGCCATCGAAGTCGCTATCAATCGCTACGGTTTGGGAGTAGCTACACAGCGGCTGGGTGAGCTGCTCGTCCGATAGCTTGCCAGCGGGCAGAAACACAATCGAGCGCAGTCCTGCTCGGGCACAGTACGCCGCCAGCGCTGCCGAGGTGTCTCCCGTCGAAGCGCACGCCACCGCAGGAATCACCGCCCCGAGTCTTCGTAGCCTCTGGACCTGCGAGACCAGGCCCGTCATCCCGAGGTCTTTGAATGAGCCCGTCGGATTGTGACCGCACTGCTTGATCCACAGGTCGCTCATTCCCAGCTCACGACCCAGCGTAGGTAGCGGAACCAGCGGGGTGAACCCCTCTCCCAGAGAGACGATGTCCTCATCGGTCAGGTCGGGATTGACCCACTCTCGCTTGCTCCACACACCGCTCGGCATCGGCCAGCTTGGCGATACTCGGCGGGCATCAAACAGGGCTCGCCACTGGGCACCACTGCGCTCAGCCAGCGCCGATTCATCGTGTACGACATCGAGTAGCCCCTGACAGTGGGGGCAGCGGGTATCGATCAGGGACAGCGGCAGCTCTCCCGGACAGCCTGCAAAACAGCGAAAGAAGGCACGAAGCGCGGTCATGGGCGGGTTCTCGCTACTGTCTGTTAGCGCGGAGCATCGAAGTTTTTCACGAACTGCGCATAGAAGCGAATCATCCGCAGGTAATCAGTAATGCGAATGCGCTCGTTGGTGCCATGCAGGCGAGACAGATCGTCCGGTTCGAGCACAAACGGCACAAATCGGTAGACGCTCTCGGAGACAGGCACAAAGTGTCTGCCATCGGAGGCACCGATCATCAGGCCGGGCGCGACAATCGCCTCGGGGAACACCGAAGCAATGGTCTTCGTCATGATGGAAAAGGAGGGAGACCGAACATCCGAGACTGGCGAGGGCTCGATGAGTGAGCCCGGTTGGGCATTCACACGGATGCTGTCATCGCCGATAACCTTGCGAACGTGTTCGACAACCTGGTCTGTGCTGTCACCGGGACGGATTCGGAAATTGATGGTTGCCCGCGCCGCTTGCGGCAGCACATTCGACTTTGGACTTCCTGACAACATCGTCGGAGCCTGGGTGGTCCGGAGCAGCGCTCGCGTCGAGTTTCCTTGGTCGAGCTGCCAGCGCAAGATCGGCCCGAACAACCAGCGATTGGTCATCACCGGTTTGAGCGGCCAGCTCATTTCAGGCGCGACGTAATCGAACATATCGCTCGTCGGTGGCCGCAGTTCCGCAGCCATCGGGTGCTCTTCTAGCCGGGTGAGAGCCCGGCTGAGCTTCCCAATCAGGGTTCGTTTGGGTGGCATCGACGAATGACCACCTTCGCCGACCGCTTCGACCTCGACGTTGGCCACGCCCTTTTCGGATACTCCGACGAGAGCAACCGGGCGTTTCACCCCCGGCATGATTCCCTTTACGACCGATAGACCTTCATCCAGAACCAGCTCGAGCTGGATGCCTCGCGACTTGAGCAGCTCGGCAATTTTGAGCGCCCCCCCCACTGCCACCGCTTCTTCATCGTGACCGAACGCCAGATAGATCGTGCGACGCGGCTTGTAACCTTGCGCGAGCAGCCATTCCACCGACTCGAAGATGGCCATCATCGAGCACTTGTCATCGAGTGCGCCGCGACCCCAAATAAAGCCGTCGGCGACCTCGCCCGAAAAGGGCGGTTTTTGCCAGCGACCCTCGGTGCCGTTTTCGACGGGAACGACGTCTTGATGAGCGAGCAGCAAAATGGGTCGCGCCTGCGGATCTTGACCTTCCCACTTGTAGAGCATGCTCAGGTCGCTGACGCTCTCTCGCCCCAGCGTGGAGTGAACTCGCGGGAAGCTGGTCTTCAGAAACTCGTGCATCCGCAAAAATTCGGCGCTGACCGGAGGCTGGCCATCGCGTGACACCGTCTGGAAGCGCACCGCCTGACCGAGCCGACCCGCCTGCTCACCCCCGGCATCCACGAACTCCGGCACCGTCGGAGCCGTGAACGTTGGCTGCTTCGATTCGATGAGCATCGTGCGAACACAGACAACACCGACGAGAATGCCCACCCCCAGGCCCGAAAGCGCTGCGGTCCGACGGATAATGGTTCTGATCCCCATGATGGTAGTCCCAGCGTACACCAGCGTGCCCCCGCTCTCACGAGAGAAAGGTAGGTTGCGGCGGCATCGGTTCTGTTAGAGTCCGATTCATGACGAAGGCCGTCTGTCGTCGATTTCTGAGCGGTGCTCGGTTGGGTCTTGCCGCATTCAGCCTGTGCGACGTTGCGCTCGGACTGCTCGGTTGCAGTCAGCAGCAGCCCGACCCGGGGTCAGTGCGGTTTTTGGTTCGCTCTACGCCCGCTCCCGATGATGTGGTGCTGTCTCCGCTGCGGGATGCACGGGTGACTGCGCTGGAACTGCGGGATGCCCGCACCGACGATCTGCTTGCCCGTAGTCGCTTCGATCCACCGGCAGACAATGGGATGGGGGCGACGATGCTGCCGTCGCTTGACCTGGGCCTGATCCACGTCTCCTCATCAAGGGATCTGCGGATGCTGGCACTGGGGGCGGCGGGACAGCAGCTTCTTGGGGTGGCACTTGCCCGCGATGTGGCGTGGCAGTTTGGCGAAACCAAGGACGTCTATCTGGAGCTACGACGGCCGCTGTTTTTCTTTGGAGGGAGTCCAAAGTTGGTCGCACCGGTGGCTCCCTCGGACCCAATTTTTGCGCCGTCGAGACGCCTGTACGAACCACTGCGTGATGAAACCAAGCTGCGCGTTGTGGATCCGAACTCGGTGCAGCCGCTGCTCTCGATTTATGATCGCTGGCTCGATCCGTTTCAGCTCAGTCCCGGTGTGACGAGTGCACCGCCGGTGAGCGCCGCCGCTGGAACCTACGACGGCCAGTCGCTGCTGATCGGCAACTTGGCGGGTAAGCTGCATGTGGTCGATACCCTCCGTCTGGAAGATCAGGTCAGCTTCGATCTGCCGGACTACATGACCAATCCGGTCCAGGGCATCGTCGTTGATCCACTTGATCGCACGGCGATCATTTTGCAGTATCCGCGCTCGGCACCTGCGGTTGGTCGAGCGGGCTTGATCGGATTTGTCCGCAACCTGCCGGGGCTGCGCAGCCGAGTCAGCAAAGACGGTGAGCTGTTGATTGCGAGCATTGACTCCACCGCCCAGGCCCCGATCGGACAGCCCCTCGCGGCTGCATATACACCCGATGGAATGGTCGAGGTCGTGTTCGGCAAGCCACCCCTGCAACCGGGGGAGCCCGACTGTTCGGTTCTCGGGGGAGGCGAACCGTCGGTGCTTCGTCGCTACAATCCCAAGACCGGAGAGCAGATCAGCCAGCGCACCCTGCCGTATACGACCAGCATTGCCTATACGCTCATCGGTGAACAGGTACTGGTGCAGCCCTGTGCAGCGGTGAGTGGTGCGACCCGCTTCGGTCGGGTGGTGGTGGCGAGGCAGAGCGGCGAAAAGATCCTGTCCGCGCCAGGCGTCCTTGCTGTGAGCGCGATTCGTTCGTCCATCATCGGTGTCGGACGAGACGACAGCGCGGATGTCCCGACGCTGGCTGCGCAGGCCAAGATTTTTATTTTGGAGAGCGGTGCCGAAAAGTGGTCCTCGTCCGGCTTTGATTTGCCGTCCTGGCTGGTGCCGTATCGCATTACGCTGTCGAGCGATGGGAAGCCCTATGTCAGCTCGATCGATATCTCGTTTGCGCCCACGGATGTCAGCGGCTACAGCCTTGCGGTGACACCCGATCGAGCACGAGCACTATCGCTGTTGCGTGTGCAGCACAAGGTGCGGGGCCTGTTTCTGACCTACCTGGGCTCGACCAATCAGTATCGCTGCTACATCGACTGGTCGGGGTATTCCTATCACGTCGCGCTCGTCAACTTGCAGTCGGGCGCTCGCGAGCAGGACTACATCGTGGGCTTCCAAAACCAGGACTGTGCGTCGCGGGTCTATGACAACGCCAACAACTTGATTGGCACCTGTCTGCCCGCCTGCGATCCGGCCGACTCCAAGCCCTATCTGCGCGGCTTCCAAGAGGGCTACGTTCCAAGCGCGGCCAGCGTCCTGTTCGGACGGTAGCGAGGAGAATACCCATGAGGAATCGACTCGTCGCAATCCTGTCCGTGACCGCCTGCCTCGGTTTTTCGAGTTCCTCGCTGGAGGCCCGAACGCGATCCCCGAAACCGACCGTCCAGGTTGCCGCGGCCCCCATTCCATCGGACACGGTGTCGGTCAAGGCCAGCCTGCCGGTCGATAAGCCCGGTGCCGATGGCGTGGTGGTTTTCGAGTATCGCAACGATGTCAAAGCACTCGCTGATTTGCCCGAAAGACTGGTTCAAGCGCTGACGCAAAATACGTCTCTACGGGTCGTCAGCTTGACCGAAGCGCGGCGGCGGCTCGGACCCGGAATGGATGCCGAGGTGGCTCGCTGCGATGGAGAGACGCGCTGTCTGTCGGGGGTGGGGCAGCGGCTCGGCGTGCGCGAGGTGTTGCTGTTGGCGGTCAGTCAGCTCGGCGACGTGGTGCTCGCAGTACAGCGGATTTCCGTCACTGAACAGAAAGTCACGGGTCGCTATGCCGATTCGATCGTCGGTGGTCAAGCCATCGATGAGGCGCGCATCCTAAGCTGGCTACAGCAGCTCTATCCACCAGACACGTTCAAGCGCTACGGGCAGATTCAAATTTCGGCCAACATCGATGGGGCCCAGGTGTACGTGAACTCGAAGGCCAGTGGCTCCACTCCGCTCGGTGACGCGCTGCATGTGCTGGCACCGGGCAACTACCGAATTCTTGTCGAAAAAGCCAAGTATCTGCCGTTTCAGGCCGCAGTCACGGTGATGCCGGACACCACCGTCGAGGTTTCTGCGACCCTGATGAAAGAGCAAAAACAGACGCCGTGGTACAAGCGCTGGTACGTCTGGACTGGCATTGTCGCTGGCGTTGGTGCCGTCGCAGCCACTGCCGTCGCGGTCAAGCTAGGTACCGAAGTACCGCCGCCCGACACCAGCCAACTGCCCGGGACCGTCGTCTTTAAGTAATCGCCACCAGTCGAGTTAGACCGTCAGACCGAGGCTGATGCACGCCTGGCGGAGTGTGGTGCGGAGCTGCTCGAGCTGCTCGAGTGCGACGTCGTCTCCAGCGGCGCGCAGGGCGGCGCGAATGTCCGCAAGACCATCGCTGACCGATAGTAACCCGTCGAGAGCAGCCTTCGGTGGACGGGCACTTCCACTTGACTGCGCAACTAGTTCACGCAGGCTGTCGCGCTCTTTCTCGACGTCACGGAGTTGCCGTAGGGCCGACTCTAGCTCGCTGCGCTGTTCGGAGACGCGCTGGGTGTCGGCCACTTGTCCGACGGGTTTTCGTCGCAGCTCCGATTCCAGTTGATCGATGCGACGCTTGGCGCGCTCCAGTTCTTCGGCGACCCGTGGATCGGTGGGCGAGGGTGCAGCGGGGGCGACCAGGACCGGATGACTGGCTTTGCGCACCGCTTCGTCACGTTCCTCGATGAGCCGACGGACTTTCTCTTCCAGCTCCGTGACCAGCGCTTCCCCAGCCGGTGCCGTGGATGTTGGTACTGGTTCCGCAGCCTTGCCACCGCGTACCCGTCGCAGATCGGCCTCAAGCTGCTCGACACGACGACGCAGCCGAATCAGCTCCATCTCTTGATCGTCGGTCTTGCTAGGGTCGGGGACTTTGCTTTCGAGCTCGCTTACTCGAACTCGGAGACGATCGCGCTCGGCCTCGGCTGCTCGCAGCGACTCGACGGAAGCACCGCCAGCGCTACCGGCACCGGCACCCTTGCGCTTCAGTTCTGACTCAAGCTGCTCAACCCGGCGGCGTAGTCGTTCGCTGTCGGCTTCACTCGTCGCGGGTGGGGCCGGGCGGGCTTGCTGCTCTTCGAGCTTGCGCTTCAGGTCCGATAGCTCGAACTCGAGATCAGTCCGTTTGCGTCGCTCAGACTCGATCTCGCTGCGCAGGCTGAGCAACTCGGCACTTGGCGTCGCAGAGGCCGAAGCCACCGGCGCTGGCGCGGCGGCTGGCACCACCATCGGCACAGCCGGAGCAGGCACAGCAACGGGCGGCGAGATCGGCGGAGCAATCGGTGGTGGCGCAGGCGGGGAGGGTGCGGGCGGCGAAGCGATGGGTGGGCTTGCCGCTGGGCCGTCGACGTCGAAGCGCACCTCCAGATATCCGCAGCGGAAGTTGGTGCCCGGACGGAGCTGATAGCGAGGTACCCGTTCATTGTTCACAAATACGCCGTTGGCGCTGCCGCAGTCCTCGATCCAGTACGCGGAGCCATCGAAGATGACCCGCGCATGCCGACGGGACACTTGCGCATCCTGCGTCTGGATTTGGCAGTCGGTCGCCCGCCCGATCAGCACCGGCGTGCTTTGCAGTTCGATCGTCCCTGTCGTCCCTGAAACGTCCCGATAGAAGAGCCTGGCCATCTCCAATCATTCCCCAGCGATTCAGGCTACCATGGCTTACCAAAACGAGGAACCGTGGCTTCTGTCTCTTCTCAGACGAATCAGCGCATTCGTCCCGCAGACTTTGAGGTTGTGCCAGCGACGCACCCGCCGCTTCGCCAAGGAGAGCCGGTAGCACTGCAAATGTCCGACGGAGCTGTCGTTCGCGGAGAGTGGCTGTGCCGGACGGAGCGGCCTTGTGCGGTGGTGGCGCTGTCGCACGCAATGATGGTGGATCGGCGGACGCTCGATGCAAAAGCGGGGGAGGGGTTGCTGTCCTCGCTGCTCGACCGGGGACTCAAGGTGCTGTGGTTCGATCAGCGCGGTCATGGTCAAAGCCGGCCCACGGCAACGGAGGGGGCCTCGTGGGATTACGATTCACTCGTCTACGATGCGGGCTGCGTGGCGGCCTACCTGGCCCAGGCCGAGCCCTCGCTGCCCCGGATCGCCGTTGGACACAGTCTATTTGGCCACGTCTCGCTGGCCTGGCAGTCGCTGTGCGCGCAAAACGCCGAGCTGACTGGGTACGATGGGCTGGTCGGTCTCGCGAGCAACGTCTGGCTGCGCCACTTGGAGCCATCGCTTTTTCGTTGGTGGCTCAAGCGCTTGTCGTACGAGACGCTGCTTCTCCTTTCGCGGCCGACGGGGTATTTTCCGGCGGTGAGGCTGCGCTTTGGCAACGTCAATGAGTCACTACCGTACTTGGCGCAGATGGGGAGCTGGGTATCGGGTGGCGACTGGACCGATCGGCACGGGCGTTCCTATCGTACTGGGCTGCCGAAGGTGCGGGTGCCCATTTTGAGCGTCGCAGGACACGGCGACCGCTTGATGGCAATCCCGGGCTGTCAGCTCCGCTTTGTGCTGGAGACGGCGGGACCGATTACCCACTGGCAGCTTGGACGGCGGTTCGGCGATGAGATAGATCCAGATCACATGCAGGTGGTGATGAGCAGCAAGCTCAAGGAACGCTGGAACGACGTGGCGGCGTGGATTGCTACGCCGGGTCGCTTTCGAACGTCGGGAGGGCAGGGCCGATGAGACGAATCGTGGGCGGACTGGGGCTGCTCGCTTGGTCGATGGTCTGCGCGGTGGCCGCTGAAAAGCCGGAGAGCATTTCATCAGGCGTATCGGCGGACTTTGCGGCGGGCAAGCTGGTGGCGGTGGCAAGCTGCTCTGCGGACCTGTATCCCCCCTCGGCAGAAGTGGCGCGACTCAAGGCTGAGCGAGTGGCGCGCAGTCGGGCCGAGGACAAGCTCCGCAAGGCCCTGACGGTGGTGGTCCGAGATCATAAGGCCAAGCTGGTGCGCTTCGGCGGTGCCGAGCGGGTCGCCAAGCTGGATCCTCAGACTGCGGTGATCGAACGAATCGACTATGGCGCGACTGGCGGAGTGGTGTTGTGGCTTGCCTTGCCGCTTGCCGGCACCAAGGATCGTGTTAAAGAAGGCGGCGCTGCTGAGCCTGCGGTCTCCGACGCCGGGACGGGCTCGGGCGAGGAACAATAGCCATGTCGTTCGCTGCTTTGACTCGCAGATACACAGTTCGAGCTTTTTGTCAAGGAGTGTTGGCGACGCTCCTGTTCGGATTTTCGCAGCCTGCCGGTGCCCAAGAGATGCAGATCGAGTCGGCCGTGCAGGTGGCGGTGCAAGAAGACGTCGCCAAGACCCGCAGCCAGGCGCTCAGCGATGCGATGGAGCGCGCTCTCGAGATGGCCATCGATCAGGCTGCGCCCGAGGTGCGGGGTCGGCTCTACCTGGTCAGTGCGCGGGCTCGTGAGTTCGTGTCGTCGTACCGTGTGGTGGAAGAGACGGAACAGGCCGGTCGACTGTCACTCAAGATTGCGGCGCAGGTCGATGTCGCGCATCTGCTGCGGGAACTGCAAGCGGTGCTACCGAAGTCGAAGCGTAGCGATGGTCGGCCCAAGATTTTGATCTGTACGCGACTGGCCGGTGCAGAGCCCTCGGCTGCGACGCTGGCTGCCGAGGCGCGGGATCTGCTGGTGCAGCGTGGTCAACCGGTCGAGCTAGGTTCGGCCGAGCGCTGTCAGCCGAGTAATCTGTCGTCGTGGCCCGGACCGCGTCTGATCTTCGATGGCACGGTGGCGGCCAAGGGAGCGGAGGTTCGTGGTACCAGCCCGAGGCTGTATTCGTCGCTGGTTCACGGCGGGTGGCAGTATTTCGCTGATACCACCGCCCAGCCTCAGATGGAGTCGGGCGATGGGACCGGGTTCGCAGAGCGCAGCGAAGAAGCGCTGGCGCAGGCGACGGCACAACTCGGTCGTCCGCTGCTGTCGCGACTGGCCGAGCGGAACGGGCTGCTTGGGCGCGTGGGCGGCGGCGTGCTGCTGATTGCGACCGGTCTGCGGTCGCCACAGGTGATGAACAAGCTGTGGAAAGCACTGCTGGCCTTGCCGGGGGTGAGTCGCGTCGAACCCCGTCGATTCCTCGTCGCCGATGGAGCTGATGAGCAGGTGCACTTCCAGCTTACGACGACGACAGCCCCGGAGACGCTGGGGACGGCGCTGTATCGGACCCCGATTGCCGGGCTGCGGGTGCAGGTGGTGCCACTGGGTCCATCGACGCTTCGACTCGACTGTGTGCCTGCTCAGGAGTTGCCATCGGCGACCCCGGATGCCCAGCCACTGCCGACGGAGGCTGTCACACCATGAGGGGGAGGGCGGTTCTGTTCGGGGCTCTGCTGTTCGGCGCTCTTGCTGGTTGCCATCGTCAAGCCAGCCCTGCGCCGACGGCGACGTTGGTACTGAGTGTGTTTCCTCAAGTTGCCAGTGTGCTTTTGGATGACCAGCCGCTGTTGGTTCAATCGACAAGCGGTGGCCCGGTGCGTCTGCGGATTCCCGTTGGTCAGCACCGGATCGAGGTCCGCGCCCTCCGCCACCTCGCTGCGTACCGCGACGTCATCGCAACGCAGGGCCAGGAAGCGAAGGTGAGCATCACGCTTCGCCGAGATCCCGAGGCGGAGTCCGATGCTGGCAGCGATTCATCGGTCGGCCAGCCGTTTGCACCGACCCCTCGTCCCCTCGCGTTGC
This sequence comes from uncultured Myxococcales bacterium, assembly GCA_937859535.1. Classification (GTDB taxonomy): domain Bacteria; phylum Myxococcota_A; class Polyangia; order Palsa-1104; family JAEUJZ01; genus JAEUKA01. The sequence continues at coordinate 3,309 of CALLYL010000939.1, read as the reverse complement.
CCGCTCGCTTGTGAGCACTGCGTCTAAGTATTTGTAGGTTTTGCAGAATACAAAAAATTTGTGCATTAATCGGCCCAGGTTCGCGATACTGGTAGCTGGACACCACGGCCCTTGCCGACGGTGGCCGCGCCATGAGACGGGTTCGAATCGGGGGACGAGCTTCGCAGTGGGGACGAGCGCTCTTGGTATGCGCGCTCTACGCGATTGGTCTGGGCGCAGCGATCTTGGCCCTTTCGCAGAACCGGCGAACCCCCGTCCCGTCGGTACATGCGCTGGATCGAGCCCGCGAGCGGGGCATGATCGATGACCTCGTGCCCAGGCTCGACCCGCAGGATGCGTTTGCCAATGCCGCCATTTTGAACGCGATCCTCGAAGAGGTTCCTCATCCCGGTCTGCACTCGGATGCGGCTTGTCAGGCGCGGGCGCGCATCATCGCGGTGCAGCTTAGCGGCACGCTGTCGCGGGTACGCTTCTCCGGTCGCCAGGTCTGTCAGCTCAAGCGGCTCAAGGAAGTGTCGACCCGGCAAGAGGGACTCGGTCGGGATGAAGTGGCCGAGGTGGCGGCGTTTCTGCTCGGGAAACGGCTTGGCAACGATGTCGATGTGACGAGAGTGCTGGTCCCGCCGTTTCGGTTTTCTGGTGATACGCTCGATTTTCTCGCTGCGGATCTGGGCCCACTTGCGCCTGGCGAGCAGCTCATCGGTAGCTATCACACCCATCCCGGTGACGAACTGAACCAAGGCGTGCTTTCGGAAACCGACCTCGCGTACATGGTCAGCGGCCAGGTCGAACTCGACGGGCATGGACGCTCACTCAACGAGTCGGGGCCCCGTACGGACTGGCTGCTCGACATTGTCGACCCCAAGCGCGGCGATTGGAATGCCTACGCCCATGACCGCAAGCGACTGCTGGAATTGCTCGGGCGCTGCGGACAGAACGCCGCATGTCCACTCAATGAGCTACGACTGGGCGGCAGCGAGTTCAACCTGTATGTCCGCTTCTATTGAAATGATTCGTGCAAAGAGTAGTATATATTAGTCTTTTTTAATGACTCTTATTAGCCAGATCAAGAACAACACAACCGCCAGCAGTCCCACGGCTCCCAGCACTGCGCTAGTTTGATCGACCAGACGTCGAATCGCTGGCCACGACAACCCCAACGCCGCCCCCGCAGCGACCAGCAATGAGTACCAAATGGCCGATGCCACGCAGGTCGGAAGCATGGCCTTCCACGGTGGCAGTCCGGCAATGCCAGCAAATGGGGTGACTGCTGCCCGGACTCCCGGGAGGAAGCGACTGACGAAGATGCCGAGCATTCCGTGCTTGGCATAAGCCGCTTGCAGCGCCGCGATGGCTGCCGGTGGCAGGAGTCGACTGGGCCAACCTGTTGCAAAGAACACCGCTCCCTTTTTTCGACCCAGTTCATACATCGCTGCCGCGCTGACCACGTTGGCCAGCCAGCAGGCGATTCCTAGAGGGATAAGGGATAACTTGCCGCGCTGGGCCAGGAATGCTCCCAGTGCCACCGCAACATCGGCAGGAACCGGCGGGAAGACGTTTTCCAGCGCCGACAGAAGGAGCAGCACCACATACAGCGGAACGGTCGGTAGCTGGGCCAGCCAGTCCAAGAATTGATCGAGCACGACCGTATCCTAGACTGCCCACGACCGTTTGGGGATGTCGTTAGGTGGCTGCCCAGACGTCTTCACAATAGCGACCTTGGGTGCGCCAGGCCTTCAACTGTTCTTCCGCTTGGGGCACAGACAGTCCGCCTTCGTGGACCAGGATGTCGAGCAGAGTCTTTTGCACCGCTGGGGCCATGTTTTTCGCATCACCGCAGACATAGACATGTGCTCCATCGCGGAGCAGCGGCCACAGAGCACTCGAGTGCTGCTTGAGGAGATCCTGAACGTAGGTCTTTGGCTGATCAATCTGCCTGGAGAAGGCGACATACAGCCCATCCAGACTGCCGTCTTTCGCGTGTGCTTCCAGCTCTTCCCGATAGATGTAGTCCTGATCGGGGCGACGGCAGCCGAAGTACAGTAGCGTCTTTCCGACTTTCACTCCTTCTTTGCGCAGCGCGGCCCTTTCTTCGATAAAGCCACGCAGCGGTGCCAGTCCGGTGCCCGGTCCGATCAGAATCACATCGGTGGCTGGATTGGTGGGGAGCCGGAACGTACTGCCGGTGTCTTTGATCAAGACTCGCACAGATTGGCCTGTTTGAACCCGCGCTAGATAATGACTACACAGACCCGCTCTTTGCACACCTTTGGGACCGCAATAGTCATGAACACCAACGGTGATCGAGCAGCTTCTCGGTAGCGCTTTCGGGGATGAAGAAATGGAGTAGTAGCGCGGTCGGAGCGCCGGCCGCAGCGTGAGCACGGTCGCCAGATCGCAAGGAATCGAGGCATAGCGCTGAAGGATATCAAGCAGCGTCAGTCTCTCTGCCAATACCTCCTTTGGGAATGACTGATCTCCAGCGAGTCTGAGCAGCTCATTCTGTTCAGGGGGACACGGACAGCGAGCGGCCAGAGCACGTAGCTCCCGTCGCGTGAGTGCGCCACTTAGATCCACGTGTTGTCCCAAGAGTTCGTTGACGCGGATCGGAATCCCACAGGGGATCTGTCCGCTGATCGCACCCAATTCACGCACGACCACGGCGTCATTCGAGCGGACTCCGCAGCGGGTGGCATAGGCTTCGATAAGCTCCGGTGGGTTCTCTGGCAGGACTCCCAAATGGTCGCCTGCCGAATAGGTAACTCCATCGGGTAGAGCGATCTCCAGGTGGCGGGTGGACCGCTCTGCGCCTTCCGCTTGCAGCTCCCGACTTTGCGTTACGGTACACAACCTGGCTTCTGCGTGAAGGGGGGCTCGGTTGGGCAGCACCGCACCGGCATTGGCACCCGCATAGTTTACTACTTCGACTGAATACGCGAGCTGCGTTTCACTACCAGAGGTGCTGGTCGAAAGTGGCGCACCAGCAGGAGAGCGTTTGCCGAGCATCGACCAGACACTCGCAAAGAATGACTCGGCCGCTGCATCGAAGTCTCCATCGGAATCACAACCGTGAAACGGAACCAGCGCTTTGCCTCCCAGCTCTTGCATGCGCGCAAAAAGAAACTGCGGGACTTTTTGGAAGGTCGCTCGCCACTGCTTGTTGCCGCAGCCCAGCACCGCAAACTCGACTCCGCTTAGGGCGTCGTTAGCCAAGTCACTGCGCAGCCACTCGCAGAACTTGACGGCGTTATCCGGCGGCTGACCATTGTAGGTTGCGCAGAACACAAACACCGGAGTCTGTCGCGGCAG
>CALLYL010000938.1 GCA_937859535.1 uncultured Myxococcales bacterium | reverse complement strand
GTTGGTGATGATCAGCCGATCTGCAAGGACTGAGTACAGATCAACGGGTAATCGTCCACGCGTTTGCCGCAGCGCATTGAGTCGCTTGCCCAAGGTCTGATGCAGCGCCAGCGGGGCAGCAAGCCGCAGTAGCCGATTCCGAATCCGATCGCGCACCGTCAAGTCGTGAAGCGACTTGGCCGACAGATAGAACGGCAGATCATCGGCTGGTGGAAGAATGGTGGAAGGCAGCACGGCGAGCAGATAGGGATTGTTGACAATGAAAGGAATTCCCTCTTTGTCAGCCACATCCATGGCCGCAAACGTCATGATGTTGACAATCATGACATCGGGTCGCTGGCCTCCCACAGCACGCAGCAGCGCATCGTACATGATCGGCCACAGCTCGACGAAGTTCGCGGTCATGCGAGCAGTCCCGCGAGTGTAGGTCTGATCCAGTGCCCCTTCCACTTCGGTACGCTGAAGCTGCTCGGCGATCGCGCCAAGTGGTCCCAGATCAACGAAATCAACACCACGCGCCTGCCGTTCGACGTGCGATCGGACTTCGGAAGTAGAGGCCAACGCCACGCGCCAACCCCGTCGCGCCAGTGCCTCTGCTTGAGGAATCAGCGGGTTGAGGTGACCGATCAAAGGAATCGATACAAAGAGTGCATACTTGCTGCTCTTCTCGCCAAACGGAGACGGACTTTTGCTATCTGTCATCATTCCCCCCCTCACGCTACGTTCTGTGTTCCTTACGCCCATGTTCCCGTTCAATTTGCACCAAGTCCGCAGCGACCATTTCCGCGACCAGTTCCAGAAAGGTCGTCTGGTGTTGCCAACCCAGCTTGCTCCGGGCTTTCGACGGATCCCCTAGCAGGAAGTCCACCTCGGTGGGTCGAAAATAGCGCGCATCGACTCGCACCAGAATCTCTCCGGAATGGTCATCACGCCCGACTTCCTCTACACCGTGTCCTGACCAGACTATCCGATGGGAAGTCTGGGAGAATGCGATCTCGACAAACTCACGAACAGAGTGCGCTTCTCCGGTCGCAAGCACATAGTCATCGCCTGCATCCTGCTGAAGCATCAGATGCATGCCTTCGACGTAATCTTTGGCATGACCCCAGTCTCGCTTGGCATCTAGGTTTCCCAAGTACAGCGTCCTTTGCAGTCCCTTTTCAATCGCTGCCACCGCACGCGTGATCTTGCGCGTTACGAAGGTCTCCCCTCGCAGTGGGCTCTCGTGATTAAACAGGATTCCATTGGATGCATGCAGACCGTAGGCCTCGCGGTAGTTCACCGTGATCCAGTAGGCATACAACTTGGCAGTCGCATATGGAGAGCGAGGACGAAAGGGAGTCGTTTCCCGCTGCGGAAACTCTTGCACATTCCCATACAGCTCGGATGTCGAGGCTTGATAGAAGCGGACTCTTCTTTCCAGCTTCAAGATCCGAATCGCCTCCAGGATTCGCAGCGTTCCCAGCGCATCGGCATTGCCGGTGTACTCCGGTGTCTCGAAGCTGACTTGAACATGGCTCTGTGCAGCCAAGTTATAGATCTCGTCTGGTTGTGTCTCCTGAATGATCCGAATCAGGTTGGTCGCGTCGGTCATATCTCCGTAATGCAGAAAGAGGGACGTCTCACCTTCATGTGGATCGATATACAGATCGTCGATACGTTCTGTGTTGAATGAAGAAGAACGACGCTTGATGCCATGGACGACATAGTCCTTTTGCAGCAGCCGCCGCGCCAGATACGCACCATCTTGGCCAGTAATTCCGGTGATCAGCGCAACCTTCCGGCTCATGCTCTATCCTTGTGCTGCGTTGACAAAAGAAGTGCATTGAGAACCCGTCTGAGCCGAGGCACAAGTGGCCGCTCTGCCAAGCCGTGGATCAAGCTGGCGAGGATCAGAATCAGTACAGTCATTCCCATCACTCCTTTCACACTGTCACCGATCCCGAGCGCCGTTGCGATGCCGCAGCCAAGCTGGTGATGAATCAGGTACAGCGGAAACGTGACGCCTCCCGCAAACTCGATCAGGGGTCGCTCCGTTTGCGTCGGATGTAGCGCGAACCAAGTCAAAACCGCTGTCGCCACAAGCACAATCGAGCAGGAGATCCACGGATTGAACACCGTGAACTCTAGATACACCCGGTCCACCGCACGCTGCCACACGCCAGCCATCAGTAGCGCGACCGCGCACGCATACAGAGTCCACAGCAGGCGAGAGCGCGGTTCTCGCGACAGCATGAACAGCAGTCCACCAACGGCAAAGCGGCTGAGCCACTGAGTTGCAAACAGGACGATGCTAAAGCCAGTGTGCCGCCATGCGAGCACTGTTAGTAGGCCAACCACCAGGAAGACTATCATCAGCCGCAGTTGCACAACTCCAATGGCCAGACCGATGCAAACCAGCCCGTAGAAAACCCACTCGATCTGGATGGTCCAGTACACCACATCGACGACTTGGAACTTCTGTCCGATGCCAGGAATCAGGATCAGACCCGTGATGTTGCCAATCCAGTCGATCACAGAGACCTGACGGTGCGAGTAGGAACCTAGCAAGCGACTGCCCACAAAAGTGAGAGTTGCACAAGCGACCAGCGGCGGATACAGCCGGGCCAAACGGGCCACCAGAAACGATCGCCAATCCCGTCCAACCGCAGTCATTAGGATGAAGTAGCCGCTGATGACAAAGAACATATCGACGGTAACATAGAAGTACATCGAGACGGGCGCGAGCAAAGAAGACTGCATCTCGGTGCGACCGACAGAGTGACTGCTGAACGAGAAGTGACCGATCACAACCAAGATCGCAGCAATGATGCGTACTACGTCAAAAGGGACAGAGCGGGCTTGTAGAGACTTCTTCGCGATGGTGTTCTGCGTCATGAAGCAACTAGTCCTTTGTCTGACGACCTGCGAACAAATTTCGGAACGCATCCCATGGCAGCGGCTGCTGGAGCGGTTTCACCAAAGACACGGTCCACAATTCCTTGTTAGTTTGCACGCAGGGCCTCCACGGGGCGCAGGCGTGCCGCCTTCCATGCAGGATACAGTCCTGCCAGGACTGCCCCCGAAACTGCAAACAGGACCGTCGCAAGCAAGAAGCCGAACCCCACGCGGGGATAGAGAATCATTTTGTCGCCTCCGGCCATCGGACCGACGACTCCGTATGCACCTAACGCGGAGACCACGCCATAGCCAAGCGCGGCCCCTCCCAATGCGCTGAATATGCCACTTAGAGCCGCCTCCGACAAAAACAGGACCGTGATCTGCCAACGCCGCACTCCCAATGACAGCATGGTGCCGATCTCGCGGACACGCTCAGACACAGACATCAGCATGGTGTTGATGATTCCAGATGCAGCCAGCAGAAACAGCATCACGGTCACCAGGAAGAACGCATACTCTGCCGTGAGTGCACGAGTCCTGGTTCCTGGATCGAGATCCTCCCAAGTCAGAACAAGGTAGTCCTTTCCAAGCGCGTGACGCAGCCTGTCTGCGACGACGTTTGCATGATCAAGTTCCTCGATTCCGACTGCATAGCTTGTCACTCGACCCGGCATCCGCAGCAGATCCTGCGCGAACTGCAAGCTCACCAGCGCGACCCGCTTTGATTCAGCAAAGTCGATAACAGGAAGAAATCCGCTGACCTCGACATCCAGGGCATTGGTGCTGGCGTGAGGTCCAGCGGCCTGCATGACCAGAGTGCCGCCTTTGTCTACTCCCAAGGACTCTGCAATGGTTCTTCCGATCAGCATCTCATCTATCCGTTCAGAACGTAGAGGGTTTGAATCGGGACCGACTTGGCGTTGGCGCTTGGGACAAACTTTGTACTCAAACGCAGGGTCGATCGCCGAACCTTGGAACATCGTTGCTTCGGTACCATTTGACAGAAGTCCCTCAAACTCGATCCGTGGTGCGACCGCAGTGATCCCTGGCACCCGCAAGATTCGCGATGCGATGTCGTGATTCCAGGACAGACTCAAGCGCAACGGCTCCTCGGCATCGAAGTAGCCGGCGCGGAACACCTGGAGTGCGCCTACCCTAGATTCGACCTTGGCCTCAATCAGGCTCCTCACGAACGCACTACTGAGTCCCTGTAGCACGACGCTGGCTAGGACTCCGATGGCGACAGACAAGGCCGTGATCAGCGTTCGCTGTCGATTCCGATTCAGATTGCGCCACGCCATAAGAATCAGTCGCATGTCACACCGCTGAAAGAGCTTGGATGGGCCGCATTCCGCTGGCGCGTACCGCTGGCCAAAGTGCGGCCAGGGTTGCGCCTGTTGCAGAGATCATGATCACAAAACAGATGTAGCCAACGCTTAGCCGGGGATAGATGTAGACAGGCACGAGCATCCCCGGAATTCGCAGAAGGATTCCTTTGTATCCAAGATAGCTGACCAGCCCACCGCCAAGAACCGATCCCCAAAGCCCGCCGGAAAACCCAAGCAGCATTGCTTCCATCAAGAACAGATAGCGAATCTGGTTCCGTCGAACTCCAAGTGACATCATGGTGCCGATTTCGCGAGTGCGCTCTTGAACGGACATCAGCATGGTGTTGCCGATTCCAAGCAGAGAGATCAGCAGGAAGATTCCTGAACAGAGATTTAGTACAAAGTTCTGTCTTGCGACTACGTCTTCAAGAAACGACGCAACCTCGCGCCAGCTTGAGACTTCGTATGCTGGCCCGACTACAGCTTGCAGTACCGGCTTGATCTTGTCTGTGTCGTCCAGGTTTTCAACGGCAACGACAATCTCTGTACCGCGACCTTCCATTCGTAGAAGTTGCTGGGCGTCGGCCAGTGGCACGAAGCCAAACATCTTGTCACGGAGCGCGAATCCGGGCTGACCGTACACGCCAGAGTAGCGAAATTCGAGCGCGTTAAGAACTCCATCCGAATCGTTGCTCAGGATGGCTGCACTCTGCCCCAACTTGAGTCCGAGACGCTTGGCCAGCTCGGCTGTCAGAATCACGGAATGCGGTACGGATTCCCCCAGCGTCTTTCCTTCTGAGACCATCTCCGCAGTGAGCGGACATACGGCGCGCTCACGCATCGGATCGATCGCAGCCAAGAGCGCGGCCCCACTCAGATCCGATGTGCTGACCATCCCACTAAAGAAAATGCGGCCTGCGGCGGCCGTCACACCCGGCACCGAACGGATCTGGCTCAGGAAGGCATCATCCGTCGGAATGTCTAGGCGTAGAGATGACGCATTGGCAGAACGCAGGAGTCCCTTGCGGTGAATCTGGAGCGCACCAGTCTGTCCGCGAACGGTCGTCTCAATGATGGATGCCTGCATTCCATTGAAGAAGCCCCTGATGCTGAGCATCACCGCAACCGCAAGCAATGCAGCCAAGAAGGTGATGCTCGATCGTCGACGATGACGAAGTACACTACGGAATGCGATCCGAAACAGAGATAGCAGCATGCCGGAATCCCCCCAAGGCATCCGATTCTGCGAGCGCCCGGTCTACAAGCGATGGGGGCGGCCCTTTTTTCCCCACCACTTCATCATGTCATAAGTCTACAAGTGAACGGCATCTACGAATGCTCTCGTCTCGGTGTGCTCAACGAAGTTCAGGTCACGTCAGGACGCGTGTGGCCAGGCAGCCAAACCACGGGGCAGCGAAGAGCAGTGACCGTTGAGCAGATGCGATCGATCAGGCAGGTCGTCAGCATCCACAAGTTGAACGGAAATGTAGTCGGAGCCCACGCATTGACAGACATGATCTTTCCTCGCGTTGGTGGACACCCCAGAAATCGTAAGATGGGTAAGGATTCACCGGCGTACGGACCATGCCGGTGCAACGCGCTTGATTCGGGTGGTCTAGTATCTGCCGCGAGCAGTGGATAGGGGCAGGTAGGC
>CALLYL010000937.1 GCA_937859535.1 uncultured Myxococcales bacterium | reverse complement strand
CCAAGCTCGATGCCGTGGTCGCCGTGAAGGACGCGCCTGTACCGAAGGCGGCGAAGGTGAAAGTGGCTGCACAGGAACCCGTCGCGGCTTGATCTAGCGCAAGTAAATCAACGTCATCCCATAGATATGGGGTGACGTCGGTCTAAAAAAAGAACTACGATCGCCGTCCGATAATTGACCGTTTGGTCAGCTTCGGACGGCATAAATAGGAAGCCCATGAAACACGTAATGATTGACTTGGAGACTTTGGGCACAGCTGCGGACGCGTGCATCCTCAGCATTGGAGCAGTCCGGTTTGACCTGAACTCCGCTGCCATCGATGACCAGGGCTTTTACGCCTCAGTGTCGATCGACAGCAACCTGGAACTGAAACGACGCATCCAGGAAGACACGCTGCTGTGGTGGCTCAAACAAGGTGAAGCCGCGCAAGGCGTCTTCCATGAGTCCAAACAGACGCTGGAGACCGCCCTGATCGAGTTCTCCGACTGGCTGGGCGATGGCGAATGCCACGTCTGGAGCAACGGTGCCGACTTCGATCTGCCCATGATGGCTCATGCCTTCACGCAGCTGCAGATGGAAGTACCGTGGAAGTTCTGGAACAGCAACTGTTTCCGAACCTACAAGAAGCTCCCAGGCGCCAAGCAGGTCCGCGCTCCGATGCTCGGCATCAAGCACAACGCAATGGCTGACGCCTACAACCAGGCGCAGACGGTTCAGATGATCCACAACAAGCTCTTCGGCCCCGGTGCCGGCAAGCACAGCATGATTAAGGCGGCAGCATGAGCGAGTCCGACCCTAACGGGATTGACCCACATACATCTGGTGCCAAATTGGATGCGGCAAAACCAATGCCTTGGCTATGTATCGCGGGTTTTTCTCGTGCTTTATCCGAGGTAGCCGAAGTGACTACCAAAGGCGCTATTAAGTACACCCCCAATGGATGGAAGGATGTCACTAACGGCGAACAACGGTATATGGAAGCGTTCGGGCGCCACATGCTCAAACTAGGTAGTGGCGAGACCCATGACTCTGATACAGGCTGCTTTCATAAAGCCCAAATGGTATGGAACTTGTTGGCTTCACTCGAACTTGAGTTGCGCAATGGCAGTGCGCCTTGACGGCAAGCCACGGGCCGATGCTGGGAAGTCTCGTAAGTACGCGACAGATGAAGAACGACAGCAAGCACGCAGAGCGCAACGATTAGCAATAGGAAAGCGCTACCGGGCGAAAAACCTCGAAGCCATAAGGCAAAAGAGTGCTGTGTATAGAGCTGCGAATGCAGAGATATGTATAGCCAGAACTCGTGCTTGGCAAGCTGAGTTCCCAGATAAAGCAACTGACTCAGCCTACAGAAGGAAGTATGGCATATCTCTGGCAGAAGTCAGAGAAAAGTCAGAAGCTCAAGACGGGAGATGCTCTATATGCGGCGAGCAACATAAGCTAGTCGTTGATCACTGTCATCAACGTAATGTTTTTCGCGGGTTACTCTGTGACCGTTGCAATGTTGCCCTTGGCTGTTTTGAAGACGATTCAGTACGGCTCCGGCGTGCTGTAACCTATATCGAGGAGTTCGAGAGTGGCTACACCTGAAAACACATTCATTGGTAGCGTCCACCGGCATCTGCCGGCAGGCATCTATTCAATGAAAAATCACAATCAATACAACGGAGGTATCCCCGATGTTTGGTACAGCGGCCCTACGGGCGATCTGTGGATCGAGTACAAATTCATCGTGATCCCCAAACGCGACGATACGCCGATCAACGTCAACCTGTCCGAACTTCAGAAAGACTGGCTCGCAGCCAGGCATGATGAAGGCCGGCGGGTCGGTGTGATCGTCGGGAGCAAGAATGGGGGCGTGTGGATGCCGGGCACTGTCTGGCAGATACCGCACACCGCTAAATCATTCTCCGCCGCGATGGTCGGACGTCCTGGTTTAGCGACTATCATTAACCATTTAACGAATGGGGGTAGTGATAGCCAACC
>CALLYL010000936.1 GCA_937859535.1 uncultured Myxococcales bacterium | reverse complement strand
GTCGCCAAGTAGCTCGCCGCATTGAACAGTCCCGCGAGGCGCAGCGCATCGCCCCGTGCGTAGCCGTACCGCTCGCCAAGCATCAGCACCACCGACGAGCTGAGGATCAACGCCGCCCAGCGCTCACACAGCACCGCCAGACACAGCAGATAGAACCCGTGCGGATGATGCAGCCGAGGGAGGCGTCGCCGAAGCCTCGTCAGAAGAGGCCAACGAGGCGCAGCGAGCGGCAAAGACGAGCAATCAGCAGACATGGTGCCTCCAAGGTCAAGCGGTAAAGAGGGGCCAGCACCGTCAGAGTCACCGTGCTCGAATTACCCCTGAATTGCCCTTGCAGTCTCGGAGAACCCATGGTCAAAAGCGAAGCCAGCCAACTGCCAAGTAATTTGTCACTGATGAGCCCGTTTCCCCTTGCCCAGAGGTTTGACCATGGAACCAAGCGCCGATGTTTCCGCCGAGTTTCCTTCGCTTATCGAGGACGACGCGATTGGACCGTCCCCCTATCAGGCTGCGCAGTTTCACCTCCGGCAGTCTCTGCAAGCGCTTTCTGAATTGTCACCGGGCCGAGATCCAGAGAAGCGCAAGGCTCACGACGACGTGATGCTGCTACTCCGTCAAGTGCTCCAGTTCCTGCATGTTCACTTTTCACCTGAGAGAGAAGCGACCGGCGCGCAGCACTTTGGCGACCTGCTCCGTCAGCATCGCAGCGAGGCCGGACTCACGCAGCAGCAGCTCGCCGACTATTCCGGGCTGTCGATTAGTCTCGTCCGCAAGCTCGAACAGAGCGACACGCCACCGACACGCAAGTCCCTGCTCAGTCTGTGCAATGTGCAAGAGCTGAAGCTCGTTCCGCCGGAGGTCACGACGCTGCCCACCAATCGGGAGTTTAGCAATCCGCTCGCGCCGAACTGGTACATGTCGCCCGGCTTCGATTCCGTAACGATGATGGCGGATCTGCACCAGCAGCTAAACGGCAGCGGCGGCACCATCGAACAGACCTACGTGTATCTCGATCCGAAGAGTGCCCTCGATTGGATCTCTCTTGCGAACTCACCAAGCTACGTCGCTGCCGCTCGCGAGAGCTTCCCTTACAGCGCTGTCGCAAAGAAGCTCCGCGAAGTCGTCGGCACCGCTGGGCTTGACGTGATTGCACTTGGGCCGGGAGACGGAAAAAGCGAAGTCCGTCTCGTTCAACAGATACACAGTGAGTGCGACCGCACCAACCTTCGTTTCTATCTGCTGGATGCGAGTCAGCCGCTCCTCACTCGCGCATTCAAGCACGCGGTTGATACCTTCAGCGACGAACCCAGCATCTTCGTCTGCGGCATCCAAGGCAACTTCCACCACCTGCCGCGCTACACCCAGCTTCACTACACACCGGCGCGCTCCCACCGTCGACGCATCTACGTGATGCTCGGCAACACCGTCGGCAACATCGAGCACGAGCCGCAGTTTTTCCAAAGTGCGTTCTCCGGTGCTGCCCCCGGTGATCTGCTCCTCTTTGATGTCGACTATGCATTCGCCACATCCGGCGATCCCGATGAAATCAGGAGCAAAGATCCCGCCCTACAGAAGCCTGTTCCCGACGGACATCAGCGCTGGCTAGGCGGTCCCATCAAGCGGTACTGCCAAGATTCGCAAGGAGTAGATTTCTCGTTCCGCCTCGATACCAATCGCCCCCTCCCAGGAAGCTACGGACTCCATTTCATCGCGACGGTACACCTGCCCGGCAAGCTCTCCAAAGAGTTCTGCATGCACCAAGTCCGTCGCTACGACCCGCAAGGTTTGGTTCGCTGCCTGCGCGGTTTCGGCTGGGAAAGCGTCGGGGTATTCCCCTTCACAGGCACCGAATCCCGTCCCCGAGGCGTCCTCGTCTTCCAGAAGCAATACGCACGACTTAAGCACTGAGCACTCGATACAACGTGAGCAATCCGATTCAGAAGAACCCAACCCTGTCGAGACAGGGTCGCCAGTTTCGCCATACCTCCGTCTTAGGAGTGGAAAAACTCGATTCCTAGCCAAACCCGAACGCCTCGGATAGAGTGCTCCGAATGTCAATTTCGTTCGATACGGCTCTAGTTCAGCGAGGTGTTCGTTGAGTAGATTCGGATCGTAACGACGAACCTCCGAATCCACCGAGTTGTAAATTTGCGGACATCCTCGCGTTTTTTTGAGATTGGACGGTGCTGTTTCTATCGTCCCCGCGACAGGATTGTGCCGCTCTCCCCCACAACCCATAAATTGCTGGGACTCGCGCCCCACAAGCCAGACAGGTCCCTCGCGGTGCCCGAGTCCAGCCGGGACCAAGCAGCTCCGTTCCACTTGACGATCGTGCCGTTCGCGCCCACGGCCCAGACGTTACTGGCGTCGCTTCCCCACACCCCATTAAGGCGTGTTGAGGTGCCGGAGGACTGAGAACTCCAAGTG
>CALLYL010000935.1 GCA_937859535.1 uncultured Myxococcales bacterium | reverse complement strand
TGCGCAGCACTACGGCTCGCCCGATTTAACGTCAGCGTCGGTAGCCCGGACTTCTTCTTCGGAATTCCGACGACGTTTTCGGGTGGCTTTCACGCCATGGCCATTGTCACGCTGTGCAAGTACGGCAACCCAGACTGGACGCGAGGTCAGATCTATCCTGGCTGGCGGCTCCTCGGCGACCAGCGTCTGGATGGGATCATGCCGTACTACCCGCTGGTGCTGCTCCTCTTCGGATACCTCATGGTATCGAGCTGGCGGATGCCCAAGTTCGGCAAGCTCAAGGTCCGCAGCCTCAACCTCATGACCATGGGCATGCTGACCATCGGCTACTGCCTGGCGATGCTCCAGCTTGCACCGGAGTTTCTGATCTTCGGCGGCCTGCTGTACCTACCGGTGATCGCGCTGGCCCACTTCTTCTGGACCCCCAAAGAACTCCCCGAGCCGTTCTTTCCGGTATAAGCCCCACACCCGAAGCCTGCGAGCACAGATGCAGCCAGGGGCTCTGCGCCCTGTCTTCCTGCGGTCTGAAAGTCGCCTATTCCACACGCGGCGCGTGGGCTTCAATGTAGTCGACGATCTTGGCCTCGAGACGGAAGTTGTACAGCCGACTCACCGCCTGGACGCCGGTGGGAGAGGTCACGTTCACTTCAAGTAGGTAGTCGCCAATCACATCGATGCCGACAAAGTGCAGGCCGTCGGCGATCAGGTGCGGACGAAGGCGGGCACAGATCTCGCGGTCACGATCGGTCAACTCCGTGGCATGCGCCGAGCCCCCGGCGGCCAGATTGGCACGAATGTCGTCCCCTGCCGGTACTCGCTTGAGCCATCCCACTGGCTCGCCACCGAGTAGGTGAATGCGCTTGTCACCCTTTTTGCCCTCGGGCAGATAGCGCTGCGCCATCACCCAGCGGGTGCCACCGAGCGTCGATACCTCCAAGATGGCGTTCACATTGCTGTCTCCAGGTCGGACATGGAACACCGCCGAGCCACCGAAGCCATCGATCGGCTTGACGACGATGTCGCCGCCAAGTTGGGCCTGGAACGCCTTGATCTCATCCATCTTGCGGGTGACCAGCGTCGTCGCGATGAGGTCTGGGAAGCGAAAGAAATACAGCTTCTCGTTGGCCTCGCGCAGGCCGCGAGGATCGTTCATCAGGAACGTTTGACCACGGGCGTACTCGAGGATCTGGGTCGCCTGTAGGTAGGTTGTGTCAAACGGTGGGTCTTTGCGCATCAGCACCGCATGAAAGCGCGACAGCGGCAGGATCTCGGTCCCATGAGCGAGTGTCACCGCTGGTGCGGTCTCGCGATTCACCGCAGTGACCTGATGAACCTCGGCACAGGGTCGGTTTTCGCGCACCGACAAGTCCTGCGGCTCGCAGACAAACACCGAGTGTCCACGTAGCAGACACTCATCCATGAGTGCGACCGAGGTATCGGAGCGGGGTCGCAAGGAACTGGGAGGATCAATGATGACAAGGACGCGCATGGCAAAAACTCTACCACCGCTTGTTGCATGGAGGTGCGCGGACATCATCAACAAGGGAGGAGGGGGGAATCGCGACATCCAACCTGTAAGAAACGAGCTATGATCGCGCCTGGGTGATCAGGCGATCGTCGGCGGATGCCGAGCTGGCTAGGATGTTCCTAAGTGACTGCCACACTCTTCCGACAAGCCGAGTTGGTCTGTTCCGCAGCGGGTTCCTGCCAAGCACTCGAGTACGATCAATGAACCAGCACCAAACCATCACGTTTGGGGTGCGATACCGTCTGGAGCGCCGTCTCGGACAAGGCGGAATGGGAACGGTGTACCAAGCCCACGATCGACTCAACGGTCAACGCATCGCTCTCAAGCTGGTCCCAGGGAAAAATGACCACGACCTATCGGCCCTGCACCTGCTGGAGGGGTCTTCCACTCAGGTCGCGCTCGGGACGAATCCCCAAACTGCCCCTGAACTACTGGCAACGCAGATCCCGACTCCATCCACCCAAATCAGTACGGTGGGAATACGACCGACTACGCGCAGTGCGTTGTGGGCCCGCGTCGCGTTGGCACATGAGTTTCGGACGCTGGCCGCGCTCCGCCATCCACACATCATCAGCGTGCTCGACTACGGATTCCTTACACATCAGGACCCCTACTTCACAATGGAACTGCTGGACCGGGCGCAAACCCTAAAGATCGCGGGCAAGGAGCTATCGCTCGAAACAAACGCGTATCTGCTATCACAACTCCTCACCGCCCTTAGCTACCTTCACCGCCACGGAGTCCTACACCGAGATTTGAAACCATCCAATGTGATGGTGGTTCCCAGTGCCGAGGGACTGTCGGTCAAGCTCCTTGACTTTGGCTTGGCGCTGACACGGACCCATGCGCAGACACGAAAGGGAGAGGT
>CALLYL010000934.1 GCA_937859535.1 uncultured Myxococcales bacterium | reverse complement strand
CTCGCGTGTTTTGAAATCTCGACGCAGCTTCAGCATGTTCCGAGGATCTTCTCCCGAACCCTTGCAGACTAACAGCCCACCGACGACAACATGGAACCACGCCTGGGGAATTGTTCATCTAAGTAGCGAAAAAGCTTGATAGAAAAAATGCTCGACCCGTCTTTGCTAGCATCCGCTGGCTGTGCAAGAATCCTTGACTGAGGCGACAGCAGCCTCGATTGAACCCGTATGGACGACTTTCACTGCTCTTTCTGTGGCAAGAGGCGTCGCGAAGTCCGCAAGCTCATCAGCGGTCCGCGCGTCTTCATCTGCGACGAGTGCGTCGCCCTCTGCAACGACATTCTCTCAAAAGAGGATGCGCAAGAGCGGCCGCGCTATCCCAAGCCCGCCGAAATCACCGAAGAGCTCGACAAGTACGTCGTCGGGCAAGGGCGTGCAAAAAAGACGCTCGCGGTGTCGGTCTACAACCACTACAAGCGGCTGATGTCGCGTGGTCGCGCTGGTGACGTCGAGGTCCATAAAGGCAACGTATTGCTCATTGGCCCAACCGGCTGTGGCAAGACCTTGCTCGCGCAGACGCTGGCGAAGAAGCTCGATGTGCCGTTTGCGATCGCAGACGCAACGACCCTAACCGAGGCGGGTTATGTCGGTGAGGATGTCGAAAGTGTCATCAAGGCGCTGTATCGCAACGCTGGTGGCGACATCGAAAAGGCTCAGCGCGGCATCGTCTGCATCGACGAGATCGACAAGATCTCCCGCAAGGGCGGTGGTCCTTCGGTGACTCGCGATGTCAGCGGTGAAGGTGTGCAGCAGGCACTGCTCAAGCTGCTCGAAGGTAAGCACGCGACGATTACCCCGGATGGTGCGCGCAACCGTCCGCAACAGGAGCTGATCCAGGTCGATACGACCGACATTCTGTTTATCTGCTGCGGCGCTTTTAATGGCCTTGAAGACACCATCCGACGTCGTGTTTCCGAGCGTGGCATGGGCTTCGGTGCCCGCATCGCGGCGCGCAACGACGAGGACAAAGACGCACTACGGGCGCAGGTCCGCACCGAAGATTTGATCAAATACGGCATGATCCCGGAGTTCCTCGGGCGCCTACCGATCATCGTCTCGTGCGACTCACTCGATGAAAACGCGCTGGCTGAAGTGTTGTGGAAGCCCAAGAACGCGCTGACGAAACAGTATGCGCGGCTGTTCGACATGGAGGGCGTCCAGCTTCGCTTCACCGACGATGCGCTCCAGGCCGTGGCCCGTGAGGCGTACCGTCGCAAGTCGGGCGCTCGTGGCCTTCGTGCGATCATGGAAGAGGTCATGCTCGAGGTGATGTACGAGATCCCATCGATGACCGGCGTGCGCGAGTGTGTCATCAATGCCGACGTGATCACAAACCACGAGCAGCCCCAGCTCATCCGCGAAAAGAAGGCCAGCTAGCTTTTCACTCGTGCTTCCGGATTGGACTCAGTCTGATTGACCCGGATCGCCCGTCGGTGTCTAGCCGATGGTGGATTCGTACGATTGGACTAGGTCTTGCGGTGGCCGAGGATGCGGTGTTCTCCCTCGCCGACGTCGTAACGCTCGTCCAAATACAGTAACAGGCTCGATGGAGGCTCGGGGATGGGTTCGCCGGGGCTGGTCATCGAATACACGAAGCCTTTGGGGGCCACCAAAGGCTCCGCAAACGGAAACCACTTGGGCAGCGGTAGTGCGGCGCGAGAAACCACGATGCCAAAACCAGTTGGCAACCGGTTGGCATCTTCAGCGAAGACCTCAAACGACAGCCCCAGCTCGCGTCGGAGGGTTAGCAGGAACGCGGCCTTTTTGCCGATCCGCTCACTCAGTGTGATCCGGAGCTCGGGACGGCACAGCGCGCACAGCACGCCCGGAAAGCCAGCACCGCTTCCCACGTCCAGGAGTGTCGGCGCGGGCAGCTCGGACGCCGGCGGCAATCGTCCTACCAGCGCCAAACTATCGAGGAAGTGACGACGCACCACTTGCTCCCGGCCAAGAACCGCAGTCAAGTTGATCTTTCGACCCCACAGTTCGAGAAGCTCGGTGTAGCGCGCCAGCTTCGTGAGCTCGGGATCCCTGAGGGTGATGCCCTGCTGGGCCGCGCCAGAAAGCAGCAGCTTGGCCAGTCGCGAGAGGCCGCTCGCTGGACTATCCTCGGACGCCTGCATCGCTGGAACTCATGTCAGAGGTGCCAGCATCTGCACTGCCACCATCGGTCATTCCGCCATCACCAGTGCCACCGTCAGCACTTGGCGCGCAGCAGCGACTTTTTTCGGTCGGGCAGGCGCTCTTTTCGGATCCGGCACGATGCTGCGGAAAGGTCATCGCTCCGGTGGCGCAGTCTTGGCCTTCTGCGACGCAGTAGCTACTCGCTGGACACTCGGGGCCCCGTGCGACGCAGACGCTCTCTGGCGTGAGACACTGCGCAACGAGATCGGCCGATGGTGAGACATACGTTCCACACACCACCGTGACATCGAGTGGACCCGGAGCGGTCGCGCCCATGGTCCACTTTCCAGCAGCACCCGACTCCCCTGGGGTGTACGACAAGCGGCACGCTGCCCCCGTCGAACAGCTATCACACTGTCCTTGAAGAGGACCGGACTTGTGGACCAGGTAGCAGGCTCGCGGGAAGCTGCACAGCCCGAGCAGCGACGGATTTTGGCCCGGTGTGGTCGTAGCATCGGTGCAGTACACACCGACAGCACAGGCGAGTACGAGCAGTATCGACAGACCGAGCCGACGGCGTCGGGTTGGATATGTGGTTCGGATGGTCACTTGTTTGCGGCTGCCTTGTCGCTGCTGCTGCTCAGAGCGGCCAGCAGCGTCGTGAGCATCTGCTGGGCTTGCAGCATGTACTCGTTGACGGCCTTGCCGGTCCGCTCGGCATCTTTGGCCTTGAGCCCAGCAATGACGTCGCGGTGGCACTTGCGCTGAATCGCCGCCGCTGGCGTGACCTGTGCGAAGAACGCGGCATGAGCCTGGACGGCGACCCGGATGGTGTTGATAAGAAGCTGGAAGACACGGTTTCGAGCGGTTCGGGTCAGCTCGACGTAAAACTCGAAGTCGAGCTTCAGCATCTCATCGGGAGTCACATCAGCGTCGGCCTTCTTGGCTACCTCTTCGAGTCGGACGATGTCCTCGGCGACAGCTCGTTCGGCGGCAAGCTGCGCGACATCACGAGCGAAGATGCGGCGGAACTCCAGCACGTCGCCCAGAATGTCGGCGTTCGGAATCCCGTCCGGAGTCCCCGTCACCAGGTGCGACACCAGTTCAACGCCGGCTGTTTCCATGAACGGAAGCACCCGGGTGCCATCGCCCTGCCGCGTCTTCACCAGGCCCATCTGCTCGAGCGACTTGATTGCCTCGCGCAAAGATGCGCGGTTGACACCTAGATCTTCAGCGAGCTTTCGCTCGGGGGGGAGCTTGTCACCGATGCCATAGACGCCGCGCAGAATCAGGCTGCGCAGCTGTTGAACAATTTCTTCAGCAACACGTTGCTTACCAATGGGTTTCAGCATCGCGGGCAGGGTAGCAGGTTTGCGGAAAAGTGGAACAGCTACAAAACCGGTACCTGCTCGGTGGATTGTATTGAGGGCTCAGCGACGAAGAACGCCGGTTTAGCAGGTGAAAGTCATATCGGCGCGGTTGTTGCCTTCGTTACATTCGCTGGTCTGACCAGTTCCCGAGCCATTGTCGTCTGCCGCGATTGTGACCGTATGCGTACCGCTCTGGCTCAGCGGGCCAGCGCAGCTCACCACGGTACACACTCCGGGTGAAAGGGCCTCTTTGGTGAGCGCCGTGCAAAGAAGTTGACTGCCCTCGTAGAACGAAATCGGCGTGCCGTCGACCACAGGTGCGGTGCCACGATTGCAGATCGACGTCGATAGCTGGACCATGTTGCCCTGACACACGCCGGTGCCTTTGCTACCGCCCTGTGCCGTTACGTCACCGGCCGCCGACGGGCTCACCTTCCCCTGGACGTTCATTCGGAAGTTGTTGAGTCCCGCGACGTCCCAGTTGCGGGCCCACTGGCTGGTTTTCGGGATGATCCCTTTGTCGTCAACGCTGGTAATCGAGTAGGTGTGCTGACTCCACAGCGGTCGCGAGGCCACCCAGCGGTCCGCTCCGTCACCAAAGACGCGAATGCCGGTGCGCTTGCCGGTGAAGGCAGCTTGGCAGGTGTTGGCGGTGCCGGGGACTCCAGCGGTGGGAGCCCGACAGACGAAGCCGCCACCGACGCTCTGGGTATTGCAGTCGGCATCGCCGGTGCATCGGCAGTAGCCCTGGTTGCAGCCGATCGCGTTGGGACAGTCGGCGGAGGTAGTGCAGCGCAGCCCCTTGAAGTACGGATCCACGGCAGGGCACGACACCGAGCAGTTTTCGTTCGAGGGCACGATCAGCTTGCTGCGGAAGTTTCCGACGACGTCAGCGACGACCGGATACTCGTTCCAGGTACACGAGGAGTGAGCCTGTGAGAACAGGATCTCGCCGGTCTTGCCTGAGTAAATGCGTGCAAAGCACTCGTCCGCGTAGATCGCTTCGGCGGTTCCGTCTCCCTCGAAATCGAAAAGCGATGAACCGGTGATATTCGAGCTGACATCCTGGGAAAGGTTGCTCCACAGCAATCGATCGGTCCGCTTGCTCGGGCAGAATTTGTCCTCTGCACCAGCGACACAGTCGGGATCAAACACGGTGTACGAGCTGGAACCAGCGGCAGCAAACTCCGCCCTTCCGTCATTATCGAAGTCGCCGACCGTCGGTGGTCCACCACCCGTCGAACTTGGCAAGCTGAGCGGGCCAAACACGATCGCTCCGTCTTTGGACACAATCCAGGCGCGGCCACTCATGATCACGGCGATCTCGGCGATGCCGTCAGAGATGTTGCGATCGATGGAGGCTCCGCTTGGGACACCGAAGTCAGCGACAGCAACGTAGCCACGAGCGAGAGTGATTCCCACCGGTAGCGGCAGATCGCGATCTTTTTTCCACTTCGCGGCCGTTTTGTCCCACGAATAAATGACCGTCGGAGCGATCAGGTTTGGAATGCCATCGCGATCAATATCAGCAACGACGGAAAACTGACCGACGTCCTGAGCGCTGGTACGAAGATTGGCGCTGGAGTCAATGAGCGTTCCAGTGCTGCTATAGACGAAGCCCTCGGCGATGATCTCTGGCTTGCCATCGTCATCAAGATCATGAATGGCCGGACCTGTCCACTCACAGAGACCGGCGAACGGGTTGTGATCGACCCCCGCGCTGGTCTTCGAGGTCCACATCGTCACGAATTTGTTCTGGGTTCGATCGAATCGAAAGGCGATCAGCCCGCCTGTCGCCGAGTACGCGACGATGTCTGCGGCACCATCTCCATCGAGATCGCCGATCGCCGGAGTGGCCGCGCCGTTGACTGGCGTCGGAATCGCGAACTGCTGATTGCAGCTTCGACCGTCGAGAACCCGAAGAATGCCGTAGTTCCCACCAAACAAGCCGCAACTCCCGTCAGTGCCGCTATAGGTGTTGACCAAGATCGAGGGACGGGTCGTAATAAACTCTGAGCCGCGTCCGGCAAAGTTGAAGTCCACCACGAGCGGAGTGGATAGCACCTGCTTGTGGTTGGGGTACGGATCACCGGCCAGTGGTTTTTGCCACTCACAGAAAATCTGCGGTGACAAAAGGCCCGCTGGTGCCAGGCGTTCGCAGGTTGAGTTGTTGATGTGATCCCCGGCGTAGGGCGCGCAGCGTCCGTTCAAGCAGTACTGATCGCTGGGGCAGTCGTTGTCTCCAGCGCACGTCATCTTCGAGACACAGACCGCTTCGATACAGTCCTGATCGTCCGCGCAGCCGGGATCGCACAGCGTGGTACCCGAGCCCACTTCTGAGCCTGAGCAGCTTGGTTGAAGCAAGGCGATCGCGAGAGCGGACGCAGTTACGATCGATGGAAAAACAGCGCGCAGAGTAAGCTTATGGCTCATGGTGGCCCCCCTCCCAAGGGATCATCGGCATTCCTTACGAAGGAAAACCGGCACAACCAATACTAATACTCTGCCATCACACGACTAGGGAGCGGACGCGGCGCAGGGTCGATCGCACGAGTCCGCTCGACGAGAGCGAGCAGCGTATGCGAGGCAGACAAGATATCTTCTTGGGATGACGCGAGCTGTATGCTACGAATCGAGCACACCGCCGTAACCGTGGCATGTACAAAATTTTGTGTATTTAGCTACATGACTTGCGTTAAAGTAGCCGAGAAACTCACCTCTGGTCATCTGAGGCGGGCGGTCTTCCTGACCGACGCCCACGGGCCCGCAGTCGAGCTTGCAATGGTCTAACCAGCATGTCGAACGCCGAACAACGCCCCGTTTCCGACACCTTCTTTTCGCGCCTGCGATTCCGCTTGGCCACGCTGCTTTGTGCGGCCGGCCTATGTGTTACGCAGGCGGCGAGTGCCCAGGACGCCTCGCGCAATGCCCTGGACATCAACCGCTTCGCGCCGGCCTTTGGTACAGGTCGCTTGGTTACGCAGGATCTTGCAGAGTTGCTGCCGCGCTTCGAGATTGCGCCGCAGCTATTCCTGCATTACTCGCGCAACCCGCTTTACCTGTATATGGGGAACGAGCCGAAGTTTCCCCTGATCGAGAACCGGCTGACCGGCGATCTTGGCATCGCGGTCGGTATCCCAATTCGGGGCACTGGGCGTCTGCAGTTCGGTCTCAGCCTGCCGGTGACGTTCTGGCAGACCGGCCAGGTGAGCAAGATCGGCGAGATGTTTTCGGACCCGGCGATCCTGAGCAGCTTGCCGAACAAGGATCCGAAGTCGATCGGCCAGGAAGACCTGCGGTTCCAGGTCAAGGCTGTGTTCGTAAACGGCAAGTGGGGTGGCCTCGGTTTTGCCGGTGACCTCAAGCTGCCGACCGGTGACACCAACAGCTTCCTGGGTTCGCCGCTCCCGACGGGCAACCTGAAGCTTCTGTTCCACTTGAACCTGTGGCGTTTCACCTTCGTCCTAAACCCAGGTGTGTACCTGGCGCAGGCGCAGCAGATAGCGTTCACGAGCGTGGGCAACTCGCTGACGGTGGGCGGTGGTCTGAACCTTCGCGTCGTCAACTGGAACCACGGCTCACTCGACGTGATGACGGAAGTCTTCGGTCTGGCGAACTTCAACTTCCGTTCGCTGGGGGAGACTCCGCTCGAAGCGACTGTCGCTGGCCGCATCAATGTCGAGACGCAAAGTGCCGGAGACTTTCACATCTACCTGGGTGCTGGTCCCGGTATTCCGGCCACTGGTGGCAGCAAGGGCATTGGCTCACCCGATGTGCGTGCGTACGCGGGCCTGGTGTGGTCGTGGAACAAGAAGCCGACTCCGCCGCCGCCGCCGCCACCACCACCTGCTCCGGACTGCCGTTGCCGTGGTGCCAACTGTCCGTGCATCCCAGGTGTGAACTGCCAGTGTACGCCGGGCGTCAACTGTCCGTGTAAGCCTGGTGTCGATTGTCCGTGTACCCCGGGTAAGGATTGCGTCTGCGAGGATGGCAAGACCTGCGCTTGTACGCCGGGCGTCAACTGTCCCTGCACGCCGGGGGTCAACTGTCTGTGCAAGCCGGGTGTCGATTGTCCGAAGAAGAACATCAAGATCGCCGGCTCGCTGTTCGAGTTTGACAGCCCCGATCTGACGGCGACCGGACTCGACACGATTCGGATGTCGATCGATGCGATCGCGGATCACATCAACAAGGGCAACAAGATCCGCATCGAAGGTCACACCGATAACGTCGGTGGACTCGACTACAACACGCGGCTGTCGCATGACCGGGCGCAGAGCGTGGCCAAGTTCATCCGTGACGAGCTGCGCGGCAAGGGTATCCCGACCGACGTCGCAGACAAGAGCGTATTGGTTGGCTGGTACGCCTTCAATTGCAAGGCACTGGCTGACTGGGTGTTGCCGGCGAAGAGCAAGCTGACGCCGGTCCTCAAGTCGCAGCGCGATAAGGACAATGAGCCGAACCGTCGCGTCGAAATCAACCTGTGGCCCGACGACAGCATCAAGTGCTTCGTCCCGCGGCCCCCACAGTGAGAGCAGAGGACGCGATGAAAGGGAATCGGAGAGAAATAGCCATGCGGCAAGTCCGTTTGAACTCGCCTGTGGTGGTCGTTCCGACGAGCAGTCAGAGGTCGAGCACGCGTCGCGCCAGCATCTTGGCTGGGATCGTCGCTTGTGGGCTGGGGCTTCTGACCACCGTGACCGGATATGCCCAAGCACAGAATCCGGCTGGTGCGCAAAGTGCTCGTAGCAATGCGCTGCCGCCAGTGAACTACCCAATAGATGAGTTTGGTGCCAGCCAGGTGCCAGCCTCAGTCCCGATGACGCCGATCCAGCAGCCAAGCGCCACGAGTGACAAGGCCTGCTGCACACCTGGGAAAGACTGCCCGTGTACGGCCGGGAAAGACTGCGCTTGTACGCCGGGTGTGAATTGCCCGTGTACGCCGGGTAAGGATTGTTCGTGTACCCCTGGCGTGAACTGTCCGGCTCGACCACCGCTGCGTGCGGACTTCTGTACGCCGGGTAAGAACTGCCCGTGTAGCGGCGACAACTGTCGATACTGCACGCCCGGCAAGGACTGTCCGTGTACGCCGTTTATCAACTGCCCTGATGACCATGGCGTGATCTTCGAAAAGAACACGGCGCAGCTCAGCGATGACAATCGTCAGAAACTGGTCCGTGCGGTGGAGGAGCTCAAGAAGCTGCCCGAGGGCGAGAAGATCCGCATCGAAGGCCACACAACGCCGTCTGAGTCGAACGGTGTGCCTCCGGCGCGGCTTAAGCTCTCGCAGGAGCGCGCCAAAGCTGTGGAGCAAGCCCTGCTGAGCGGTGGTCTCCCACCGACGCGGATTGAGGCAACCCTGGGCTGGGGTGGACTCTGTCCCGAGGTCATCGCGGTCGAAGACGAAAAGAACCGTCGGGTGCGGTTCCACTTTTCTCACGAGCCGACGCTGTGTGCGCATCCTGAAAACCAGCGCCGCCCAGCTCGATTGCCACCACCGTTTAAGCGGCCGGCCAAGCCTGGTGCAAAGCCTGCTGGGACGGGTGCAAAGCCTGCCGCGACGGGCGCAAAGCCTGCCGTGACTCCGGCACAAACCGCACCGAAGCCTGTCGTCAAACCGCAAGCGCCTGCTCGCTAATCATCCGCGAGCCTTTGCTTCTGCCGTCCGGCTGGAGCTTTCCTCATGTTGGTCACGCTGACTGCGAAGTCCGCCCAGGATGGCGATCGGGAAAACGACCCGATCGCGATGTTTCTGGCTTGCCACCGACGAATTCGTGACCACTTGTCGCTTGCTAAGCGAGTCGTCGATGCCATCGAACCGACCTCGGAAGAGGTAGCCGAAGCCGCTGCGTCGCTGATACGGTACTTCGGGCAGGCTTTACCGCTCCATATCCTCGACGAGGATGAGACGCTGCACGACGCGCTGCGCGGGCGAGAGCTGGCTCCGGATGTCGTGCGGGCGATGGCGACGATGACGGCTGAGCACGCGGTGATTGAGCCTGCCATTCACGAAGCACTCGATCGGTGGCGACAACTGACCGACCAGCCACTGCTGCTGTCGACGCTGCGAGAGGAGTTGAGTCGTTTGACACTACTGCTGTCGACGCTGCTCGATGCGCACTTAGAAGCGGAAGAGCGGCTGATATTCCCAGCGGTGGCGAAGGCGCTGACGGTGGCAGAGCAAGCGGAATTGGCGCGGCGAATGCGACAGCGACGACAAGTTGGCGCGAGCTAGTTTGAGAGCTCGGAGAGGACTTCAGCGGCGGTGTCGAGATCCTGGCCCGCTTGATTGAGGTCGTCGACGACGGACTTGAGGTCTTCGCCGAGCTTGCTGGCACCGACCGAGCGATGACGAACCGCCGCAAGGCGTAGCCGCTCCAGGGTTGCCACTTGGTGATGCAGTCGAGCGATGGCACGTTCTCGGCCCTTGGCAATGTCGGCCAGGTACGCAAGCTGCTCGTCAATGGCGGCCAGAGCGCGGGAATACTCACTGCGCACACTGTCATCGGTGGCGGCGGCGACCCGGGTTTCCAGGTCTCTTTTTCGCTCGCCGAGCTGGGTGCGGTCGGTTTTTTGGGCCTGCGATTCAATGTCCTGCCACCGCTTGCCAAAGCGACCGATCTTCTTCACGAGCTGTTCCGCAGCGCTGCGTGCGCCCGGATGCTCTTCGAGGCTGTCAGCCGCTTCTTGATAGGTCGTGAGCGCTTGTCGAACCAGTTGCGACAGCTCATCGGTTGCATCGATCGGCGGCAGCAGGCCACGCAGGTCATTGTCGACGGGATCAACCTTCACGACCAGGTGCCGAGCGATCGTTGATGCGCCGATCAGCAAACCGACGCAAGCTCCTGCGATCGAGTTGCTGATCCACAGCGGCTGGTTGAGCAGAAGTCCATGGGACTCCATCGACTCGGGAAGAAGCTGTGCGCCCAGCGACAGCAGCGTTCCAGTGAGTCCGGTGAGAAGCGCTTGCCAGCGAGAGAGCCCGCCTTGGACCAAGTAACCCGCTAGCAGCAGCGACCACAGCAGCATCGTTGGCGTGGCAGCGGTTGTCCCTAGGTGTGCGCCCACCAGAGTCACCGCCGCTCCGACAGCCGTTGTACCGAGCAGCCACACTGCCTGTCGTTTGGTCCGGGCTGGCACCGCCGCCGCCCCGAGAAGGGCCAAGCTGGTTGCACCATACAGCCACGCCCAACTGCCTTGGAGGGCCGAGACTTGGCCCAGATAGCTGGAGCTAGGTGCCATCACCGTGTGACACAGGCCCAGTAATCCGCCTGCCACCACGGTCCTAACCACGGTCCATTGAAATGCCACATGACTGTCGATCGCCAAACTTCTCTTCATGCCTCGATCAACGCATATTCTGTCCGTCCGGTCTAGAACGCCCAGAATATTTCCCGTCGGTGAAAGAGATTTTTTCACGAGACTGAAAGCAGATGACAAAAAGCCCTCTTCTACTGCGGCAGCCCACCCTTTTGTGGGCGCTGCGATCGCAGTCGTTGCCGATCGTGTGGGATGGCGGGATCGGGACGGCGCTGATTTCACGTGGACTCACCCTGGCTTCGGAGCCGCCGGAGGCCTGGCTGTGGTCTCATCGGGAGGAAGTGGCGGCGGTCCATCGCGGCTTTGCGGCGGCACGGGTTGATGTGTTGCAGACCAACTCGTTCGGTCTGGTGCGGCTGTTGGCCTCGGATTCGTTGCCGAAACAGCCAGCGGGCGGGCGAACACCATCGCTGATCGAGTATGTGCGGCGGAGTGTCGAGCTGGCGCGCGAAGCACTGAATCCGTCGGTGGATCGGCCCGAGTGGGTGGTGGCATCAATCGGTCCGACGGGCATGGTCGGGATTGATCCTGGGAAGCTTGGCGCAGTGTACGGCGAGGTGGCTTCGGCGTTCGCCAGTCAACAGGTCGCGGCACTTCACCTAGAGACTTGCTTTGATGCGACGGAATTACGGGTGGCGGTGCGGGCGGTTCGCGAGGCAGTGCCAGAGCTGCCACTTTTTGTGTCACTTACGGTGACTCATGGCCAGCTTGGGCTAGAGACGCCGCTCGGGGTGCCGCTTGCGCGCATGCTGCGCGAGCTCGAGGACGAACCTCCATCGTTGATCGGGGTGAACTGCTCGCAGAATCCAGAGCGGATGCGTGGTGCGGTGGCAGCGCTGGCGGAGTGGGCACAATCGTCAGGACGGGCCATTCCAGTGCTGGCCAGGCCGCAGCTTCACAACGGGACTCCCGACTGCAAAAGACCGTCGAAGGAAATCTCGCCGCAGAAATTTGCGACCGAGCTGCTTGGGCTGCTTGACGAGGGTGCGACGGCGATCGGGGGTTGCTGTGGCGTGACAGCAGCGCATTTGGCGGCGGTTCGGCAGACGATTGAGGGTTTCCTTTCGCCGCCGAGCACGCTATGAAGCAAAAATCTACACAAGGAGGCCCGGATGCTGACCCTCATGGCGGTTTGCCACATCCTGCTCCTGACTCTGTCCGCGACCCCCGATGTGGGAACCGAATCGGGTCGGGCGGCGGTGTTTGGCTATGAAAACGATACGCTCGCGGGGGGGCCGCTGGCGTGTACTGGGAAGCAGCTACGACCTGGCCAGCTCGTGTGTGCACACCGCACCCTGCCGTGTGGCACTCGGCTTGTCGTTCAGAACTTGTCCACCCAGCGACTCGCGACGTGCCGGGTGCTGGATCGTGGTCCCTACGGCGCGAAGCTGCCCGGTGGTCGATTTGTCATCAAGCGTTCGGTCGGACAGCGTGGCACATGGCGAGGCGTGGTGGACGTGTCACCCTCGGTCGCGGCCCGGCTTGGCATGCGGCACAGCGTGGCCAACGTGCGGCTGATTTACTTGAAGGGGAAAGACGCGACTGGCCGAGCGCGACGACCGGCGAACCTCGGCTAACACTTGTCCGAGGGCCGGTGGGAATGCGGGCTACAAGGTAGGCTGAGGTGCGGTAGCGCGATTACTCGAAGAGCTGGGGACCGGCCTTGCCGGGAGATCCCGCCGGGGCCTGCTTGAAACTACC
Source organism: uncultured Myxococcales bacterium (assembly GCA_937859535.1). Taxonomy (GTDB): domain Bacteria; phylum Myxococcota_A; class Polyangia; order Palsa-1104; family JAEUJZ01; genus JAEUKA01. The sequence continues at coordinate 354 of CALLYL010000934.1, read as the reverse complement.
GGCGAGCGTTGCCGTGCCACCGTTGCCACCGACGCCAAAAGCGCCGTTGCTGGCCTGGACGCCATTGGTGACTACCGTCGACATCTTCGCATAGATTCCGTAGCTCGGACCGCCGGTACCACCTGCGCCGGCACCCGAGTTGCCACCGATGCCGCCGTTGCCGCCGCGGCCGCCACCCGACGCGTCACCGGAGCCGCCACCTGCGCCAGCGCCACCACCGGCAACTCCCCCCGTCGCACCGTTGCCGCCTTTGCCGCCGTCGCCTGCGCGACCGCTGGCTATGCTGCCGCCGTTGAGGGTGACCGTGCTCGCGTACGAGAAGATACCGAAGGAGCCGCCACCGCCGCCGCCGCC
>CALLYL010000933.1 GCA_937859535.1 uncultured Myxococcales bacterium | reverse complement strand
GGGCTCGTGACGCCGAGACCGCACTCACCCAAGCCGAAGACAACGTCCGCCAAGCACACCTCGACCTACTCATCGCCAGCGGCCGCTTCCCTGCAAAACGGACCGAAGACCCAAAGCCTCCGCGCTAAGAACAGTCCGGCCCTCGATCAGTCCCGTAGCCGCAGCCACTCTCCGACTTTTGGCCACAGATCCGTGGCAGCCGCTTTGCCAACCACAATCCCGACGTGGCCACCTTTCACGATGATCTCGGCTTTGTCTTCGCTGCTGACATGTCCCAAGATCGCGCTCGTGGTCGGACGCGGAGCAATGACATCGCTAGACGCGACCACGTTCAAAAGCGGACAGCGGATGTTCGACAGCAGCACCTTGCGACCGGATATCTGAAGTTCGCCCCGCACCAGCTTGTTGCGCTGATAGAACTCACCAATCCACTGCCGATAGCAGCCTGCGGGAAACGCCACACCCTCGTTCACCCAGCGGAACATCGCCTGCCAGCCATAGACATCGAAGCGCGGCTCACGCAGCTTTTCTTCCAGACGGACAAACTGACCGATTCCTGCTGGCAGCGGCTGGAGCAGCTTGCTGCCGATGTCCGGATACGCGCCCGGCACCGCCGGAAACACCGAGGTCAGAAGCTCCAGGGGAAATACCTCGGGCCGGGTCCACACCCCAAACGGTCCTGCATCCGCGAAGTCGATTGGCGTGGTCAGAAGCACCAAGTTCTTGATGAGACCTTCGGTGTGCAGCGCTGAAAAGCACGTCGCCACTGCTCCGCCGATGCAGTAGCCAAGCAGCGTCAGCGGCCCGCCCGCCCGTCGCGCCACCATCCGCACCGCTCGCGCCATATACTGCTCGATCAGCACGTCGAGGTTGAGGCTACGGTCCTCATCATTCCACTCGCCCCAATCGAGCAGATAGACGTCGTGCCCTTGCGACAAAAGGTACGCCACAAAACTCGCGCCCGGGCGCAGGTCAAGAATATAGGCCCGATTGATAAGCGGCATGATGCACAGCACCGGCGTCTTGCGCGTCGCTGGTGTCGTACGTTCGTAGCGATACAGCCGCGCCTTGTTTTTGCGCCAGATCACTTCCTTGGGCGTAGGACCGACCACCGCATCGCGAGCGCCTTGGACCGTGTTCACCACGTCCAACCAGTGCTCGAACAACGACAGCCCTTGGTTCAGTGGCGAGTAGTGCGCCACTTTCTCCAATGCCTGGGAAAACCGACTAACCAGTCCGCCCGTTTCCATCCTGACCTCCCGTCGATTGGGCCACCATCAACTGGCCGCGCTGCTCCAGGGCATCGATGCGGTCGGTCAGCTTGTCGATTTTCTCTTCGAGCTGAAGCACCAGTTCTCCGAGGCGGACAATGTCTTCGCGGGCGGGGAAGTTCATCGTGTGCAGCATCGCGCTCACGCTCTCGCGAGTCGAGCGATGGGTCAGCAGGATCGCCTGCATCACCTTGCCGTTCAGTCGTGCGAAGCGGTCCGTCGTGATCAGTTTTTCGATCGCTGGTCCGGTAAGCTGCTCGACGGTGTCATAGACTTTCCGCAGCAGCAGGAACGGATCGAGCGCAAAGGACTTGTTCGCCGGAGGCGGTGTTTTGTTGGTCATCAGCGATCTCGCCAGAAAAAGTTAGAACTCGAAGCCCAGACCGGCACTTAAGGAGGTGTCAGAGAGATCCAGCTTGCGGGGTTGACCAAAACCGTTCACCCACGAGTAGTTCAGCTCGACAAAAGCCGTCACCCGATTGAGACCTACTTCTTGATCAATCGCTCGCGCCGCCGCCGGATCGAGCGCCGACAGGTTCAGAGCCAGACCTGGATGGACCACCAGGCCGAGTGAGCCACCGCTCGCATCCAGGCTCTTGTCCGCACCGCTGCTATCGGTGGTCTTCACAGATGCAACGTACGAACTGCTATTGCCAAACCACCACACGTAGTACGCGAGGCCGATTTTTACGTACGGAATGATCGGAATCGAAAAGCGCCGGTCGAGTACATCGAAGCGATAGCTCAACAGCAGCGACATCGGCACCACGTTGAGCTTGTCTTCATCGTCAGAAATACAGTCGCCATAGCTCACCGGCTGGCCACCCAGCACATACTTTCGCTGAGTCGGCCCGTCCGCTTCCACAGCGCAGTATTTTTGCGTTTTGGGACTGAGTACAAACGACTTCGCGGTGCGGTAGTGATAGCCCGCCGAGATACCAATGCCGAGGACGCCAAAGCCTTGGAAGAACTGATAGTCGAGCTCTCCTTGGCCAAGCAGCCCCCACGCCGGCGTACTCCCTTTTGCTGAGGACGAATCCCCGAACAGATCGGAAAACGGGGTGCTACCACCGAGCCCAACGCTCTGGTCCAGGTGCGGGACATACGGACCAAACTTCACCTCGAACATTACGTGCTGCGGAGAGGGGGATACCTCTGCATGGGTCACGCCGGTGACCAGCAGCAGCGCAGCGACCAACGAATATCGAGCACTCATCAACCGACCCTCCGTCGCCGAGCCAAGCCTAGCAGCAGCACAAACGCCCCTACTGGCAGCAGCGTACTCGGTGAGGGCATCCCACCCAGCGCGCTACATCCAAAACCAGCCGGACAGTTTGCATCCGTCGCGCAAAGCTCATCCAGAACCCCCTTTGTGGGCTGCGGCGTTCCGACGACAACCGCCGACTCGGTGGCATTGCCGTACGAGTCGATCGAGACCACCATCACCTCATACTCCTCGCCATTGTTTAGCCCAGCGATGCGCGCCGACAGGTCAGTCGTCGTCGCGGTGACTCGATCCGAACAGATGAAGCGGGGATCGACCGGAAACTTGCCCGCTGCCGGCAGCGTCCCAAATCCCGGGCGCTCCTCGGTGGTGTTGGTGTTGCCCGAGTTGAGCGGACGCCGATACAGCATTCCATCGATACAAGCCGAAAAGTAGTACGGCGTGCTGCTGCGAAACTCATCGGACATCACCGGCACGTTCGGCGTGTTTTTGCTGCGGCAGAGCACCTGATAATACTGAATGCCCGAGGTCGCTTCGGCAACGGACCAGCGCACCGTCAAGGCGTTGTTGCCGCTCCCCACACTATCTAGGCGTGGCGCGGTCGGACCTAACGTATTCACCGTCAATGGCAGCTTGCACGTCGCGGGCGCCGAGTCAGGGCCCAGCAGTACCTGCGCCGTCACATTCTGGGGACCACCCGTTTCACATTTGTAGTCCCACGATGACGTCCCTACTGGCCTGGGCTTGGTCAGTGCCTCACCGGGGAGCGAAACATCCACAGCAGCGACTGTGCGGAAGCTGTTCGCTTCGAGCTTGAACCCCGAGTTCCCCGGCGGATTGTTCGTGGTGATCTGTTCGCACTGGGCACCGTTTGTGGTGTGCTGCGTCTGATCAGAACAGTTGTCCTGGCCGACCCACATCGCTGTGCTGAAAGCCTGGCCGTCCTGCGCCGCCGCCTGGTCCAAGATGACCCGCAGCCTGACCCCCCGGCTGTGACAATCGCATTCGGCCCGCCCAAAAACCGAGCCCTGGTTCTGTGTTACCAGCTCCATCTCCTCCGTGTTCTGCGAGGTTGGAAGCGCCAGCATGGTCTTCCCAGAGATCGCCTTGCCGTTCACCATTCCCGTGCAAGTTCCTGAGCCCGTCGTCGTTCCATCTGCAAACGCCAAAACGGGAGAGGATGAAGCCAGCGCGAACACCAAGAGCTGCCTAGTCAATCGCGTCATGTTCTCACTCTAAAGCAAGAGATAAGCCAACCTCGCCAGCCGTTTCCCGACGGCTCTGGCGGACTCCGGTGAGCGCACCGGGACAGGCTGGCAGCGTAGCTGTGAAACGGTGCGACAAAGTGTCACGAACCGCCGGCGCTGCCGCTGAACCAAGACATCCTGGCAAAGTGCCGCCCCATCGTCAGACCAGAGCGGTCGCTGATGCCACGCAGCGACCGGCTGAAAGCTGCCCGGTCCGTCGGATGCACAAGGCTCTTCGACCCGCACCCGCTGATACAGATGTAGCCCTGAGGCTGGAGTCGGCGCGTCATCTTGCCACTGCCGGACAAGCTGCCATCCCTCCTCGTGTAGTGAGTCCTGAAGAGCCTGAGGCTGGTAGCGCTTACTGCGCC
>CALLYL010000932.1 GCA_937859535.1 uncultured Myxococcales bacterium | reverse complement strand
CGGCATCTCACTGGGCTTTCTGACCGCGGGATTCACGCCCGTGGCATCAATTGAAATGGATCCGTGGGCTGCAAAGTCACACGGAGCCAACTTCGGCTCGCATTCTGTCGGAGGTGACAGGGATGCGCACCACTCCCCGCGAGATGCGGTGACAGAAACCGCAGATTCAGTTTTCGACGATCTCGGCTTGCTGGGCGCTACAGACCACCAGATCGATGTCCTTGTCGGCGGACCACCCTGTCAAGCGTTCGCCCGTGTCGGCAGGGCCAAGCTCCGCGAACAAGCGCGACTGCGTGAAGAGGTAACGGCAGACCAAGCGTTCCTCGTAGACGGGCGTGTGAGCCTGTGGGAACGGTATGTCGCGTTCATCCGGGCTACAAAGCCTGTTGCGCTATTGATGGAGAACGTGCCAGACATCCTCAACCATGGTGGAATCAACGTTGCCGAGCTCGTCTCGAAGAGCCTTGACGAAGAAGGTTACGACGTTGCCTACACACTGCTGAACTCTGCTTGGTATGGAGTTCCGCAGATACGGGAGCGGATGATTCTTGTTGGAGTCCATCGGGCTGCTGGGGTCAAGCCGCGGTTTCCAGTACCAACCCATCACCTTGTTCTGCCGTCAGGCTACATCAGCTCAAAGAATGCCGCCCGCCGCGTTTTGAAAGCGGAAGGCTCAGCGCACCATCGCTGGGTCCCGGATCCCGCACCCGACTCTCCTGCAGCCACCTCGGCCTCCGATGCCCTTGCGGATCTCCCGCCGCGGTTTGCAATGGATCTCCTGCGTACTGGCGCCATCCGCCGTGGCGCAAAGGATCCGTCGGAAGCTGTCGAGTACACCACTGCGGAGCCCACAACCGCCTATTCACGTCTCATGCGCGAATGGAAGGGTTTTGCTACCAAGTCCACCACTGGCCATGTCTTTCGATACCTCCCCCGGGATTACAAGATTTTTGCCGAGATCGAGCCAGGCTGGGAGTATCCGCAAGTCCATGCTTATGTCGAGCAGAAGATTGCGACTTGGCTTGCAAACCGCAAGAAGTGCGGCCTGTCCACTGACCCGCGAAATCCAGACGTCAGCTCCTACATCGCGGCTTGGCGCATTCCTTATGACCCGGGAAAGTTTCCCAACAAGTGGTGGAAGCTCCGTTCCGATGCCCCGGTCCGTACGCTGATGGCGCACCTCGGCAAGGATTCCTATTCCCACATCCATTTCGACTCGGAACAGGCGCGCACCATCACTGTCCGCGAGGCTGCCCGGCTCCAGTCCTTCCCCGACGGCTTCGTCTTCAAAGGCTCAATGAACCCGGCATTCAAGCAAATCGGCAACGCCGTACCGCCACTTTTCGCCTATGCAATTGCGTGCGGGATCAAAGAGTGCCTGGGTGCACCGGAAGGGCCGGACATGCGTGTAGCGCTGTTCGACCTGAAGCCGTCACAGATCAAAACTACAGAGGGCACGAAGTGAAGTTCACAATTCTCCGGTTGCTAACGCATTCCGAGCTTGGCATGTTTCATGAGTACCGCCGTCAGGGAAAGGAACGCGCAAAGCAGCGCTCCATCAACTTCGACTGGGACGTTGTAGACACAGTTTTCCCTTCTGCAGAAGACCGGGACACCATCGCCATCAACTGCCAGCGTCTCGAAGACGAGCACACGGTGGTCGAGGTTTCATCATGGCTCAAGAGGCAGCACAAAAACTGGAGGTTTGAGGGCGACTGCCCGACAAGCCCCTTCTACGGCTTCGTCGATCCAGGTGTGCTGTTTGCAATGGTCGTTGACGCTTCGACAACTCCGGCAAAGGCTTCATGGGTTGTCATTCCCGCAGAGCACCCCGCCCACTCTTCGATCCTCGGCCACGGCGAGAGCGCACGGCTTGGCAAGTCAGCAATGATCGCGTTATTCGGTGACGAAGGCCAGCATTGCCAAGCAGTGCTCTCGGATCACTTCCCGCAGCTATTCAAGGAGGCAGAAACAGTGTCCGTGACGTCACAAAATGAACACTTCAACACCCGCAACGACGATGACGCTGCACCGGATCCGCTTGGCCTTTTCAAGATCCTGGCGCGTGCTGGCCACAGTTTGCCCAGTGCTGTGGCCGATCTCGTGGACAACAGCCTGTCGCATGGTGCTCGGGAGATCGACATCACGTTCCCGAATCCCAATGCGGGCGGCCGGTGGATGTGCATCCGTGACGACGGCACGGGCATGACTCCATCGGGTTTGCGCGATGCAATGAAGATCGGGCACCAGCGTGAATACGACGACGGCGACTTGGGCAAGTTCGGCTATGGGCTGAAGGGGGCGGCTTGGTCGCAGGCCGATCGCCTGACGGTGGTGTCGAAGGCTGCCGGAAACCAGGGCACGACCCTCACCTGGGACAAGGACCACCTCGCCAAAACGCGTCGCTGGGAACTGCTGAGCGACCCGGTGGCTCAAGAGCATGCTGCGGCAGTGCACGTCGGAGACTCTGGCACCGCCGTGCTGCTTACGCAGATGCGTCCCTCGATGGAGCCGGCGAGGGGGAAGGCAGACTCCCCCTATGCGCAGGAGCTTGCTGCAATCAGATCGCACCTCGAACTCGTTTTTCACCGGTATCTCGAAGGCAAGGCACGCGGGCGTGAAAAGGTCGTCATCAGGCTGAACCGTGACACTCTGAGCGCAAACAATCCCATGGGGCATCCGCTGACCAAGGAGTACGACCAGCACCGCATCGAGCTTCCGAGCCTCACGCCAGACAAGACTCCGGCCCTCTATGTCCGCGCGTATGTCACGCCAAACGAGGCAGAGTTCGATGAATACATCAAGCCGCTAACTCCGCTGGAGCAGCGTGTCGAACGGGAGCGACACACCCTGAACGGTCGGGCTAATGATGCCCAGGGCCTGTACTTCTACCGCCTTGATCGCCTCATTAAATGGGGCGGCTGGGAGGATCTCTTCGCTAAAGATGAGCACACCAAGCTGATTCGTGTCGCCATCGACTTCGACCGTCTCGCAGATGAGCAACTACAGGTGGATATCAGCAAGCAACTCGTCCGCCTGCCGTTTGCGATCACAAAGCCCCTGGAAGACCTGATCAAGGCCCCTCGCGCAGCAGCCCGCCTCCGGTACAACAAGAAGGAGAAGCCTGCGCCAGTACCGACAGGCGGCGGCAAGAATGTTTCGACTACATGCACGTCAGCGCCTAAGGGCGTTGTGCCGCCAACGACAGCAGTAGGAGGCGCTACTTTGGTGCCCCGTGCTCCATCCTCCACAGTGAAGAAGGAAAAAGCCTCGATCCGACTTGTCAGCAGTGGCAACAAGCCATGGCAGCGCAAGACCGGATTCAAGGGGGAGGAGGTCGAAGTCACCCCGCTGATGCCGACGCTGGTGACGCTCGTGCAGCTCATCGACAAAGATGCCGAGGCCAAAGTCGCGCTCTCTGAATTTCTGCGCGCGTTGGAGACGGCCGGTGTTCCGGACCAGCTGATGGACAAGGCCTGATGCAGGTCCGACTTCCTCTGCCCCTCACTCTGAAGCCTAAGCTGGCTCTGTGGACTGACGGAGCCGCTTGGGCCAACTGGTCCCGACACGAAGCGTATCTCCGCTCCCAGCCCAAATGGAAGCCACATCAGATCGCTTCAGTCGCTGAGGAGTCGCTGCGAATCATCTCGAAGACCACGCCCATAAGTCGCCCGGAATTCCAGTGCCGCGGCTTGGTCGTCGGCTATGTTCAGTCCGGCAAAACAGCTAACTTTACGGCTGTGGCGGCACGCGCAGCCGATGTCGGCTACCGCCTGATCATCGTTCTGTCCGGCATTCACGACTCACTGCGGAACCAGACTCAGAAGCGGCTGGACCTAGAGCTGACCGGGACAGGCATCGACTGGATCACGCTGACCGACGAGGCCACCGACTTTCGCGAGCCGGAAGTTGCCGACGGATTTGCATCGTCCGGTACCGTTCTGATCGTTGCAAAGAAGATTACCCCGATCCTGAAGCGGCTCAATCAGTGGTTCAGCAAACTCGAAGGCCGGCTCGCTGATGTGCCGGTTCTTCTGATCGATGACGAAGCGGATCAGGCATCCATCAATACACGCGGCAATCGAAGTGACCCAAGTGTCGACGTGGACACTGCACCGGATGAAGAGACGGCCCCGTCATTAACCAACGCACTGATCCGCGACATTCTCAGGAAGATTCCGCGGGCCACATACATCGCCTACACGGCAACGCCATTCGCCAACATCCTCATCGACCCTGATGCCAGCGACAACGAAGTCGGCCAAGACCTTTTCCCCAAGGACTTCGTCGTCCAACTTCCACGGCCGGATGGATACACAGGGACCGAGGAGCTGTTCGGCATCGGCGCGCAAGGACGCGATGTGCTGCGTCCTGTCGATCCGGCAGATGTGAAGGCTCTGAAGCCAAAGCAGCGCAAAAGGAGCGAGGCGATCGTTGCCCGGGGGCCGCTGGATCTACCTCAGTCCCTTGCTGATGCCCTTCTGACGTTTGCACTGGCTGGCACCATCAGGTTGCTGCGCGGACAGCTGGGCAAGCCGAACACGATGCTGGTGCACGTATCGCAACTCCAGCAGGACCAGCTGCGCATCGGCGAAGCGATCGAAGAACAGATCCGCGGTTGGTTTCATCACGAGAGCGCTGAACCCGGCGTGCTCAGAAAGATGTTCCGGTCAACACTCACAGGACTGGGACCGGTCGATCTGCCCTGTAGCGAAGAGGTCCTCCTAGATGAGGCAGTGACGAACTTGGCTCGTTTGGTCGTCGTTGTGCTCAACAGCACGACGGGCGACGAACTGGAGTACGACGTCAAGCCGGGACGGCAGCTTGTCGCCGTCGGCGGCAATCGACTCTCACGGGGCTTGACGCTTGAGGGCCTGACAATCGCCTACTTTCTGCGTACGACGACGCTGGCTGACGCCTTGCTACAGATGGCCCGCTGGTACGGCTTCCGTGCAGGATACGAAGACCTGATCCGCATCTGGACAACTGAAGGTATCGCGCAATGGTTTGTGGAACTGGCACTGGTTGAAGAGTCTCTGCGTGACTCGATCACAGCGCTAAACAAGGCCGGTCGCAGGCCTGACCAGATGGCCATCAGGATGCGAGCTCATTCGAAGCTCCTGCTCACCAGCAAGAACAAGAGCAAGATGCAGACGGATGACGCGCGGTCATGGTCTGGCGAAAACCCGCAGACCATCCTGTTTCCCATGCAGGATAGGGAACTGCTGGAGCGGAACGTTGATTTGGCATCGGCGCTGCTGCGGCAGCATCCACCAACACAGGATGCGCATGGTGGCGCCATTGCGCACGATGTGCCGGCAGAAGACATCGCACTCTTCCTGCGGCGCTACGCAGGACACCCTAACAGCATTGCGTTTCAGGGCGCCGAGATCGCCGACTGGATCCTGGAGCGCGCCGAAGCAGGAGAGCTGACGAACTGGACAGTATTTGTGGCCAACCCGCAGAGGGAACGGCAAGTCCTTCTGGGTGGAAGGCCGTTCGGCCTTGTGCGACGCTCGTTGCAGGCCAATGAATCGATCGGCATCTTGATCGATCCCCGTCACGAAGGCGTAGATCTGCATGGTGGACCGGACAACTACCGCGCCGCGTCAGGCTTCAATGCGCGGGCAATGCGTGAAGAACGCCCTGCACAACAAGGGCTGCTGCTGCTCTACCCTCTCGATCCTGAACCGCTGCGCGCGCCGACCCAGGCCGTGCTGGGCCTCGCTCTGTCTCTCCCTAGGACATCGGATGGCGAGCAACGGTTTGTCGTAAACCGGGGGGTCCGTAATGGGTGAGATAACACCGGAACGCTGGACACTCCTGCGCCAGCAGCGGCCTCCATACGAGGACATCTACGAACAGGCAATCGAAGCTCTCGAAGCTGCACTGATCGGCGTTTCAGATGACGGACGACTACACCTTCTGCTGGCCATCGATGTCGCCCCGCACACCCTGCCGCCAGATCTGCAAAGCCTCCAGGTACGCATCCTGGAAGGCGGACGGATATGGCTCGATGTCTCCGCTCGCAGCCACCACGAAGAACTCCTGACGCTCGTTGCCAACAAAGTCCTCCATGCCATTCGCATCGAAGGTCGTGATCCTGCGGTCGCTGTCGAACGAATCATCGACGACATGCGCGCGGCGCTGCGCCCACTCGTGCCCGACCTCGGCATGGCGGAGCAGATCGGCCTGTTCGGTGAACTCTGGGTGCTCTCGAATGTGATGTTCCCAACCCTCGGCCCGCGGGTCTGTCATCTGTGGAGCGGCCCGGAAAGCGAACGCCACGATTTCGTCGGA
>CALLYL010000931.1 GCA_937859535.1 uncultured Myxococcales bacterium | reverse complement strand
GAGATCCTTGGTCACGATCGGCACACCCGATAGAACCGCAGCCGCGCCGCCCACGACGATAAATTCGACGTTCCCCTCGATCAGCATCGACAGCAAACGGACGATTGGATCGTCGGGTTGACCCGTCACCGACTGCCCCCTGGCGCCGACTTACGAGATGCCGCCAGCCGTTCATAAAACCGCGCCTGCTGCAGCGAAGCAACCAGTCGCTCGCTCGGCGACCGTCTCAGCTCCGACTGGATCAGCGAGCGATCCACGTCCTCGACAGCCGCCAGCACATCCGGGTCGTGCTCGGCGAGAAAGGCGCGGACCGCAATGACCAACTCGTCACCCATTAGCAGGGACAGTGCCCCAGTGCACGAAGTCTCGCAACTCTTAAGCAGTCACGCCCTCGCCGACCAAGCGGTCGAACCAATACAACTGAGGTTCTGTCATGAGGATGAACAAATCTAGTTAGACATGCAGAACTATTTTGTCGCTGAACCAAGCCTATCAACCCTAGCCGCCCAGTGTTTTCGTTACCATCTGTGGTCAAGAATCCTACAACACCGTGGCACTCCGCCGCAGGCCATCAAGCGGGCGCTTACCGCGCTCAAGCCAAGCATTATTCCTACGTTCGGAACCACCCTAAACATGCTGAGCGCGGCCATAGAAGAGGGCGTCCAAATTGTCATGGGGGCTGACCCCATCGGCAGCCTGATCTCTCGCCCGTACATCATCAAATTCCTACTCGCCCATAGCGGTTTCACTGCTCGCGACGTCGACGAGGCTCTAGAAATGGTCCAATGGGAACTACAGGAGGTGATCAGAGGGACGAGTTGTGAGCTGAAGGCGCAGCGTCAGCGGAAGAAAGAGGCTGCATCGGCAAAGGCCCGGACGCCACCGACACAGCCGAGCACTGTCGCAACATCGCCGCTTGACCCAGGAGGAAAGACCGCACCTGACCCGACGCCCGCTGCTGCTGCGGTCGTTGGGCCTAATCCTTCCGTCGTTGGTGAGTCGGCGATCGAGCCCACGAGCGTCTCGCAATCATCACCTGCCGTACAGGCGATGCTCCCCAGCGTGGCCCCCATTCCATCCGAGCTCACTCCGATTCAGGTTGCTGCGCCAGCCACCAGGCCAAACCCTGCACAGCCTACCGACCAGCCCCCGCCTAGATCAAATGCGACACAAAATCAGACATCACCGGACCCTCCAGCGGCGGCGAGGCAGCAGGAGATTATCGCCAGACTCGAGGCGCTGCTGGCAGAGTATCAACAGAGAGTCCAAACAATAGGGACGCCTCCGATGCGACGCGGTGAGCGTTCGGACAGCATCGTAAGGGCTCAGCCTGCGCCGAGCAGCACGGTGAAGATGAGCCCATCCCAGACCGCTGAAACGCCGCCACATCCGGCGGTTCAATCTCCGCATCAGACACCAGCCAGCCCCAACTACACCTCGCCGGGCAATGTCCTCACCAACATCCAGGCGATTGTCGATTGGTTTGCTGACGACAAAAAGCGAAGGGAACAGGCGGTCGCGCAGAAGCGAGCCAAGGAAACGCCCGAGGAACGCCAGAAGCGCGAAGCCCTCGACGAAAAGGCACGACGACGGCTGAAGAAGTTCGATCGGTTCTTCTAGCCGTCGCACATCCGTTTTCAGTCCCTATCGGGCGGCAACTCCCCCATGATCGCCACGCTGATCTCGTAGGCCAGCCACTTCAGGGTTGCACGGTCGTACTTCGGCCACATGCCGCAGAGCACCCGCTGAACTGGATCAGCATCGAGTTGTTTGCAGACTCCCTCGACGGTTTGGGCTGCAAACTGGCGCAAGTTCTCAATGGATGGGTTCCGCTTGATCGCCGAGTAAATCCGTCGAGCCAGCAAGCGACAGAGCCGCTTGATTCCACTGTCCTCGGCGGCAAGTTCTCGTTTGAAATCGCTCTTTAGCTCAGGTCGATTGTCTTTGATGTAGCGAGGCAGCCGCTCATAAAGAACCCGATATGCCGTCTGCACCACTGCGGGATGGTCCGATCGGTCAGGATTCGGATTTGGGTATCGCCCCGGCGTTGTCAGAGACCTGGATTCGCGAACACGCGAGGACACAGGCTGAGAGCCTCGATGCTGCAACTTCTTCGAGCGCGCAGGCGGCGGCTCTGCATCGATAGCGCGGTGCTTCGGTGGGGTCCATGGCTCGGGAGTCTCTGACTCCTCGCTAACGGTCGACTGCGAGAGTTGCCACGGTGGCCGCTGCTGCGCTTGCTCTGTCTGGGCCTCAAGCAGAAGACGTTGACGGCGTAGCTCATCGCTCAGCTCATTAACACGCTGCTGCGCAAACTCTTGCCCTCGCTGGGCACGCTCTGCACACCGAGACACCTCCGCCAGTTCAGCCCGCTGCGCCTCGATCTGCGCCTCTGCCTCACGAAGTCTGA
>CALLYL010000930.1 GCA_937859535.1 uncultured Myxococcales bacterium | reverse complement strand
GCCGGAAAATTAACTGGTGCCGCTCTCGGGCGAGCCTTTCCAAACGTCTGGTCGCCCTATCGACAAAAAAGTGGCTCTCCGAACTATGCGCTGTCCGCTTCCTTTGGTGATCGCGCAGAGGTACGTGGCACGCGGATCGGCTATCTGTTCGCGCTTCACTACAGTGCCGATTCACAGACTCGTGCGGAAGAAGTCCAAGTGCTCAACCTGGTCGATACCGCCCAAGGTCCGCAACTACGACCTCTCGTTCAGTTTGGGAACGACGAAGGAGCGTTTGCATCGGGAGCCGGTCGATATTCCGTTCGTAGCACGGACGGAGTGAACTGGGGTGCGATGGGAACGATGGCCGTGCAGCTTGCACCGCTCCATCGCCTCTCGCTCACCGCGCTGTTTTCGCAGAGCTCGGATCGCGAGACACGCATCTATCAGGGTTTTAGCCAAGAGCAGTTTTCGGAGCTATGGAACAGTCGTCTGCGGTTTGTGGCACGCTCTTTGGGTCTGCTCCAGCTTCGAGGAAGCCACCACTTCGAGCCAGCGCAGCGCAGCGCGAGCGACCTGGAATGGGCAGCCAGCTACTCTGCCGCAGCGCGTGAGGAGCCTGACAATCGCGAAGTCACGTACCTGAAGAAAGATGACGGACTGTTTCACTTCACCCCCAAGGGAACCAGTGGTCAGCGATTCTTTGCACACAACTTGGAACATCAGGTGGCAGCGAGGATCGACTTCGCACAAGGCTTCAAGCAATGGTACGGCCTGGCATCGGCGCTGAAGGTCGGCCTCGCTGGGCGTGTGCGAATTCGAGACTTTTCAGCACGTCGCTTCAAGTTCGGATTTGGTGGAATTGGCGACATTGATGACACCGCCGCACCAGAGCAACTCTTCTCTGCGGATCATCTGGGAACGGCCGTGGAGGTTCGCGAAAACACCAACACCGCCGACAAATACAACGCCAAGCAGGGTGTCTACGCAGCGTATGCCCGTGTCGATCTTCCGCTCAGCAGCAAGGTCAGTCTATCGGGAGGACTCCGATTCGAAGCAGCGCAGCAGAGACTGTATTCCTTTGATCCTCAGCAGGCCGATCAGCCGATTGCCGTAGCGCTGGATACCTATGACCCGTTGCCGTCGCTCAACCTGGTTGCGAAGCTGACTCCCAAGATGAACTTCCGTGCGGCCGTGTCGATGACCGTGGCCCGACCGGAGTTTCGCGAGCTGGCACCGTTTCAGTTTACCGACTTCTTCGGTGGCGAGCTGGTACAGGGAAATCCGCAACTCCAGCGAACTCGAATTGGCAGCGCGGATCTGCGCTGGGAGTGGTTCTTGGGTGGGGCCGATGTCATCGCACTCAGCGCCTATGGGAAGTACTTCGATGCACCGATCGAGACCACGATCAGTGCGGGTGGAAACTTGATCCGATCGTTTGCCAACGCCCGCGCCGCCTACAACATCGGAGGCGAGTTGGAGGCCCGCAAAGAGCTGGTCATAAGCGAGCGCGGACTGCGCGGTGTCTCTATCGGTGGTAACGTATCCCTACTGTACTCCCAAGTGGATCTGGAGGGAGTCGCTGGACAGCAAACGAGCAAGGTCCGTGCGCTGCAAGGACAGTCCCCGTTTGTGGTCAACCTGTTTGCGGAACTAGATCGTCCTGAATGGGGTACGCAGCTTCGCGTGCTGTACAACGTCTTTGGCGAGCGGATCGATCAGGTCGGTGCGTTCGGACTCCCAGACAAGTACGAACAGCCACGACATCAACTTGATATCACGGTGGCTCAAAAGCTGCCCAGCGGACTGTCATTGCGTCTATCCGCCCGCAACTTGGTGAACTCACCAGTGCAGATCATCCAGCGTGGAACGCTACCGGGAAGCGGTGGTGCGGAAGGTCCGAAGGTCCAAGAAACAACGGTTCGATACACCACCGGACAGACCGTGAGTCTGTCGCTGTCCTATGACCTGTAACAGCAAAAAGGAGTCTTTTTACATGCCTAATATTCTGAACTCCCACACGCTCATCCGGTTGTTTGCCGGTGCACTGTGTCTGGCGTCCGCGTGTGACAGCGATCTCATCAGTCCCAACCCCGATCCGAACGAGATGACATCCCCACTGTGTGGTGGCGTTGCCGCATCCGTGCTCAGTGGCAACATTACGAAAAATACGACGCTGAGCGCCGACAAACGCTGGCTTCTCGTTGGACAGGTCAAAGTCACAGAGCGTGCCACGCTAACGATTGCTCCCGGCACAACGATTTGCGGTGACGCGAGCGATCCGCAGCGGGTGAGCTTCCTAAACATCGATCAAGACGCCAAGCTCGTGGCCGATGGTACCAAGGACAAGCCGATTGTCTTTACCAGCAGTCGCAAAGTCGGGGAGCGTCGAACCTCGGACTGGGGTGGCGTGGTTCTGCGTGGTCGCGCTGCGATCAACCTGCCTCCCGGCAATGACCAGGCCTGCGGCAGCCTGGAAGGGAACGCCGGGCCGTACGGTCCCTGTGGAACGCTCAAAAACGACGACTCTAGTGGAGTGCTGCGCTACGTTCGCATCGAGTTCGCCGGTCGAGAAGTTGCTCCTGATAACGAGCTGAACGGTTTGACCTTCGGAGGAGTCGGTAGTGGCACCGTGGTCGACTTTGTCCAAGTGCATCGTGGATCAGATGATGCGTTCGAGTGGTTTGGTGGCACCGTGAATGTCCGTCACTTGGTGGCCAGTGCGTCGCTGGATGATTCCTTTGATTGGGATCAGGGGTACTCCGGAAAAGGACAGTTCTTGGTCTCGCAACAGACGCTCGCCGACGGCAACAATGGCATCGAAGCGGACAACAACCGTACCAACAACTCGCTGACACCCCGCTCGGCACCGCAGTTCTACAACTTGACCTTGATCGGAACTGGTCCGGGATC
>CALLYL010000929.1 GCA_937859535.1 uncultured Myxococcales bacterium | reverse complement strand
TGGTTTGTTGGCTATACCCCGGACATGGTCGCGGGCGTGTGGGTCGGGTTTGATGACTCGCGGCCGTTGGGGGAAAAAGAGCAGGGTGCGCGTTCGGCGCTGCCGATCTGGCTCGATGTCATGCAAGCCGCACTGCGGGACCGGCGGATCCAGAACTTCGTCCAACCCGCAGGAGTCGTCGTCCAGAGCATCGATCCCGTCTCTGGCATGCTTCCCGCGCCGCTGGCCCCCAGCATCGAAGAAGTCTTCCTGTCCGGCACCGAACCCACCGAGCAGGCCCCGGTGCCCGGCGAGACCTCTACCGCTACCTGGAACATGAACCAGGACTAGCGCTGGTTTGCTGCCTCCCTGCTGTGGCTGGCTTGGTCAGTACCTCTGTGGATTTACGTAGAGGTTGTGGGGGAGAAACTGAAACTGAAACGACGGAAAGCGTGGGCCTCTGTAGAAACAAAACCGCGCACCCAGCACGCACAGCATGAACAGGGAACCGATGTCCGCAAAGCCGAGTCGGCGGTGTGCCTGTAGCGAGGGGAGATTGCTCGGGTCGACTTCGGTATAGACGTTGACGATTCCCTCTGTTCCAAGGCTACGAACCCATGAACAGAAGATCTGTTGGATCCGGCCCTGGCCGCGAAACTCGGGCTTGATGTACACATCTCGCCAAAAGTAGTGGCGCTGTGCGTCGAGGTCCAAGCGATAGCCGGTGTCGGAGCGGATGATCGAGGGGCTGCTCACCCAGGCATAACCGACGCGGACAGAGTCGTCCGTCAGGCACCAGCAGGACTCACCGCGCCGGAGTGCGGCAACAAGGACGGCCTCGCGGAGATCATTGAAACCGACGAGCTGAAGTGTCGCTTCTGGGCTCAGGGGTCTGGCTGTCGCCGGATGATCGGTGCGAACGGTCGCGAGATCGATGGTGCTTTCGAACAGCACCCTGCGATCCCAGCTCAGCCAAGGGTTGCCCGATGGGAAGACTCTCTTGAGCACAGCGTGCAGCAATCCCCCAAGCCCTGCGGTCTGTAAGAGCTGTCGCGCACGCTGGAGTTTTCTGACGACGCTCACCGCTGAACTCCTGTCGTTCCTCACATCCATGTGCTGAGTGACCCATCCGAGCAGATTCTGGGTTCAGATCAATCGGTGTCCGTCAGTTCTCGATAAAAGACCGTGGTGCTGCACAGCCCACCTTGTGGGAAGAGTGCGTAGCCCGGAATCACGCCACAGCGCTGCCAGCCTAGCTGCTGATAGAGTCGCTCGGCATCACTTCCGGTGACGGTGTCCAGCACGAGCAGTGTCCGACCGGCTTGTCGCGCACAGCGCTCGGCCGCCCGCATCAGCGCCGCACCCACTCCACGTCGGCGTGCACTGCGGTGTACTTGCATCTTGGCGACATCGGCTCGGTGCGGTTGGTTGTCCGGCATGGTCAGCACGATCTGCACGGTGCCGATGACTGCTTTGGAATCGTGATCTTCGGCGATGAGCACCATCCGTTCCCCACGTTCGGCACTGCGGAGAACGTCTTGCCAGAATGCGACGGCTTTGGCTCGTGGCAGCGGATGCATGAACCCGACCGATGCGCCACCCTCCACGCAGTCGATCAGCACATCAGCCAGCGCTTCGGCCTCTGTGGGGGTCGAATGGGCAGGACGAATCAGGAACAAGGCAGTCAT
Source organism: uncultured Myxococcales bacterium (assembly GCA_937859535.1). Classification (GTDB taxonomy): domain Bacteria; phylum Myxococcota_A; class Polyangia; order Palsa-1104; family JAEUJZ01; genus JAEUKA01. The sequence continues at coordinate 1,947 of CALLYL010000929.1, read as the reverse complement.
GGGACACCAGATGTAGGCAACGCTGATATGGCATGGCCTGTGCCTCTGTGAACACTTGAGTTTTCAAAAAAGTGATCCAGCCGGTAACAGATCGCCGTGACTCCGGTGTTTGAGAGAGCGAGCAGACAAACTGCCCCCAAACTCCGATACCACCGAGGTGATGTCATGCGTAGCCTATCCCTTCGTTCGCTTGCGACCGCGCTTCAGCTTCCTGTTCTTGCCGCCGCGATGCTCTTTGGCTCGGGCTGTTTCAAGACCACCGCCATCATCCCGAACTACCCCATGGCGATCTCGGAAACCAAGACCCTGTGGACCAACGGATTCTTCTGGGGTGCGGTTGGTGACACCGTGGACACGGGCGCGGTCTGTGATGGCCGGCCCGTCACTCGGGTGACCACCGACCGCAGCTTTGGCAACGCCGTCGTGTCGTGGGTCACGCTCGGGATCTACACACCGTCGCGGATGCGGGTTACCTGTGGCCAGCCGCCTGCCCACGCCGGCTACTACCAGGGCTACTAAGCCAAGCGGATAGGATGCGCTGGACTGAACTCTGTCCGCAGGTGCATTCGCCTGGGACCATGAGCAAGCTTGCGGCACAATCGGGGCATGACTCGTCCCTCTGAAAGAGACCTTGATCTCTTGGTAGAAGCGCTGCGCCCACTGTCGCATCTGGTCAGGCCGTACTTCGATGGACTGGAGCGCATCCCTGATTCCAGACCACTCCTGTTTGTTGGCAATCACACGCTCTACGGAGTGATCGACCTACCGTTCCTGTTCACAGAGCTGTGGCATAGGAAGCGCATCTGCATACGCGGTTTGGGAGATCATTTTCACTTCAAGATTCCCCTGTGGCGGGACTTTCTGGTTCGCTTTGGTGCCGTCGAAGGAACGCCCGAAAACTGTGCCCAGTTGATGCGGCAAGGCGAATCGATCCTGGTCTTCCCTGGTGGCTCGCGAGAAGTGTTTAAGCGCAAAGGCGAGCAGTATCGGCTGATGTGGAAAGAGCGACTGGGCTTTGCTCGCCTCGCGCTTGCGCACCGCTGCACGATCGTTCCCTTCGCAGCAGTCGGTGCCGATGACTGTTACGACATTGTGTTCGATGGCGAAGAACTGCTCGCCACTCCGTTCGGTCGCTTGGCGCTGCGCATGGGATTAAAGCCTGATATGGCCGCTCCGATCTCGCTGGGGCTACTCGGCACGCCGCTGCCTCGGCCAGAGCGCTTCTACTTTTCGTTCGGCGACCCGATGGTTGCGGAAGGGGATCCTGCCGACTTGGTTGCGGTTCGAGCGCTTCGTGATCGGACCCATGCTGCGGTGCAGGCCCGCTTAGATCACCTCCTTACCGTGCGCGCACAGGACCGTGATCGACCCCTGACCCGGCGATTGCTGCGAGCGATCGTCGATCTCTTCTAAGCTGATGCGCTTGTGACACCAACGAATTGACGTTCGTTTCGTCGGCGATCCATATTCCGCGCAGGTTGGCCAGAAACAGGCTGTGGCGTGGAAGGAGATTTGTGATGAAGCGACTATCGTGGATGATGTGTGGTGCTCTGCTGGTGCTCGCTGGTGGGGGCTGCACGGAGTCGGGCGGTGGGCAGCCTGGATCCGGTCCTCGGGGTGAAAAGGGCGATCCAGGAGACACCGGCGCAAAAGGCGACAAGGGGGACAAAGGCGATCCCGGCGCGATGGGTGCGGCGGGAGTAACCGGAGCCATGGGTCCGATGGGACCGATGGGTGTGCAAGGTAGCAAGGGCGACAAGGGAGAGCCGGGCTCACCTGGAGCGACCGGCGCAACCGGAGCGACTGGTGCAACCGGAGCCACAGGTCCAGCCGGAGCCACGGGTCCAGCCGGAGCCACGGGTGCGACCGGAGCCAAGGGCGATCGCGGAGACAAAGGTGACCCGGGACCGCAAGGACCGACTGGACCTGCGGGCAGCGGGGCCTACG
>CALLYL010000928.1 GCA_937859535.1 uncultured Myxococcales bacterium | reverse complement strand
GACAACCTGGCACTGCGGGGCGAACTGCTTCGTCGCGCTGCTGAGCTGTATGACTACAAGCTAAGCGATGCCGAGCGAGCGCGGGATGCCTGGAAGCGGCTGCTCGATCTCGATCCGACCTCGCTTGACACGGCGCGACCGGCGGCAGTGGCGTTGTCGCGGCTGTATCAGCAGGCCGAGCAGTGGCGAGACCTCATCGATGTGCTGCGACGGCAGGCTGAGTGGTCGCAGGGCGATGAGCGCAAGTCGCTGCTATTCCGAATCGGCGAGATTTTGCAAAATCTGCTCTCTGATAGCGACGCGGCGATCGCGACCTATCGCGAAATCCTCGAGTCGGATGCTCAGGAAGTGCGTGCTCTCGACGCCCTGGAGTCTCTCCACGTTGCCAAGGAGCAGTGGACAGAGCTAAACGGAATCCTGCGACGGCGTGTGGACCTGGCGGGTGACAGCCAGACTCGTCGGGATCTGTTGTGGCGGATTGCCGAGGTGATCGAGGTCAAGCTTGGTGATCGCGATGAGGCCATCACGGCGTACGGCGTCATCCTGAGCGAGCGAGCCGAAGACATCCCAGCGATCGATGCGCTTGCGCGGCTGTACGAAGCGGCGGAGCAGCACTCGAACCTGCTCGATATGCTGGAGCGGCGGCTGCCTCTGACCCATGAGGTCGCGGATCGCGTGACACTGCGGCTGAAGATGGCGGGCCTCTTGGAAGGTGCGCTACGTCGCAATGATGCGGCGCTAGAGGCCTATCGCGAGGTTCTGATCGACGACGCGCACAGCCAGGTTGCCCGCGAAGGTCTAGAGCGGATGCTCGATGACGATAGCCTACGGCTGCGGGCTGCCGAGGTGCTCGAGCCGATTTACGCGCTGCTCGGCGACACCCGTGCGCTGGAGCGCTTGAGTGAGCTGTTTGCGACCTATCTGGCCGACGTACACGAGCGCATCGTTCGTCTGCGCAAGGTGGCCGAGCTACGGATCAGTCTCAAAGAGCCAAAGGGCGCACTAGAGGCCCTGTCGCGGGCGGTGCGATTGGCAGTGGCCGAGGGTGAGCTTCCCGAACTGCTGGATCTCGTCGAAGCCCATGTCGAGACGTACAAGGCGCAGCGGGATCTCATCGAGTTGTATCGTGAGGTTTGCGATCAAATCCTCGACACGCGGGTGCAAGAGCGGGTGCTGCTGCAGATCGCCAAGGAAGCCTACACACTCGGCGATCGTGACGTGGCGCGGGACTATTACCGGCGGGTGCTCGACAACGTCAGCGATCACCTGATGGCGCTCGAAGCCCTCGAGAAGATCTACGGCGAAGGTCGCGAGCTGGAGTCCTTGCTCGAAATCTACCTGCGCCGAGCGTCGCTGGCGCAGCGTGAGGATCGCCGTGATGACGGACAGCGTCGGCAGTATCTGATCCTGGCGGCGGACCTGTGCGAGCGTGAGCTGGGTCGGGGCGGCGAAGCGATTGCGCTACTGGAGCAAGTGCTTCAGATCTTCCCGGCGGATGCGGAGTCGGCGACTTCACTCGAGCGGCTCTACAAAAACGGCCTGCGCTGGGCGGATCTGGCGGATCTGCTCGAGCGGCGGCTCAAGTACGCGAGCGCGGACTCGGAGGTGGTGGATCTCCGCCATCGACTCGGTGTGCTGTTCGAGGAAGAGCTACAGAGTCCCGATCGCGCCGTCGAAAACTATCGGCTGGCGCTCACCGTGGATTGTGAGCATGAGCCCTCGATCGGTGCGCTCGAGCGATTCCTCGATGATGCCGATCAGCGTGTTCCTTCGGCTTTGGTGCTCAAGCCGATCTACGAGGCGCGGGGAGCATGGCAGAAGCTCATTCGCACCCACGAGATTCATCTGTACGCCGCTGACGATTCCGACAAGCGGATCGAGTTTACCAAGGCGATCGCTGCACTGTACGAAGACAAGCTTGGCGATCAGGGCCAAGCGTTCGTGTGGTACGGCAAGGTGTTCGTGCTTCAGCCGGGGGATTCGTGGACGCGGGATCAGCTCGCGCGGCTGGCTGGTTCGCTGCCTGCGTGGCAGGGGCTTGCCGAGCTGTATCAGCGCTATCTCGATGAGCAGACCAGTGACGGAGAGCCCGCAACGCTCGACGTGCTGCGAACCGCTGCCGAGATCTACGACCAGCGCCTGAGTGATGTGGGGAAGGCGCAGGAGTGTTACCGTCGGCTGCTTGCTGTTAACAGCGAGGACATGGCAGCCTTCCAGCCTCTCGAAGCGATGCTGTCGCGGGCCGATCGCTGGAATGATCTGTACTCGGTCTATCGCGATGCGATTCGCGACACGCTCGATATGGATCGCAAGAAGGCGCTGCTGTTCAAGGTGTCGGCGCTTCAGGAAGACAAGCTCGACGACCCAACGGCGGCGATTGGTACGTTCCGCGAGATCCTGGATCTCGATAGTGAGGATGAGCAGGCGACGCTGGCGCTCGATCGGCTGTATACGTCGCTGGGTCGCTACCAGGACTTGGCCGAGCTGCTCCTTCGTCGCATCGAACGGGCGGATCGGAGCGGCGCGGCGGAGCTTGGCAAGTGGAGCGAGCTGACGCTGCGGCTGGCCGGTCTGTACGAGGACAAGCTCGACGAGCTGCCCAAAGCGATCGATGCCTACGAAGAAGTGCTGCGCAAGGATGAACAGTCGGCACCTGCACTGGCGGCCCTGGAGCGGCTGCTGACCACGCTGCCAGAGCGTGAAGCCCTGCGGTACCGTACGGCGCGAATCCTCGATCCGATCTACCGTCGACAGGATGCATGGCAGAAGCTCTCGCCGCTTCTCGAAGTGCAGCTTCTGTTTGTCGAAGACAAGCCGCGTCGAATCGAAATTCTGCGCGAGATCGCGACCATTCAAGAGTCGCGAGGTCAGGATGCCCACGCCGCGTTCCAAGCTCTGTCGCGAGCCTGGCTGGAAGAGGCGGGCGAAGGCGAGTCGCGTGAGCAGCCGCTGTTTGAAGAGCTGTGCCGACTGGCGGGACTTATCGCAGGATTTGCTGGGTTGGTCGCGATCTTGGAAAAGGCCGTCGATGGCTCCTACGACTTTGAGCTGACGGCGCGAGTCTGGGCGCGAATTGCCCGCATTTATGACGAGCAGCTCGCCGATCCGAGCCAAGCCATCGAGGCATGGCGCAAGGTCACCGGTGTTCACGACGAAGACGACCATGCTTGGCAGAACCTTGAGCGACTGCTTGCTGCCGAGGAGCGATCGAGTGAGCTGTGTACGGTCCTAGAGAAGCGGTTCACGCTCGTCAGCGACCCTCGCGAGCAGAAGCGACTGCTCTACCGAGCGGCTGGCCTACACGAGACGGTGCTCGGGTCTCCCGATAAGGCGATTGCAACCTGGCGGCAGGTGCTGTCGCTCGATGAACGCGACGGTAGCGCGCTGACGGCCCTTTCACGATTGTACGAAGCCCGCGATGCGTGGCGTGACCTGACCTGGGTGTACGGTCAACAGATCGAGCAGGCCGACAGTGATGCCCTGCGTCGCACCCTTCGCTTTGCGATGGCGCGGGTCTATGAAGAGAAGCTGTCGGATTCGTTCGAAGCGATGGGTGCCTACAAGAGCGCGCTGGAGAACAACCCAGGTGACACCGATGCTCTGACGGCGCTTGGCCGGCTCTACGAAAAAGAGAACCAGTGGGCCGATCATCTGGAGATCCTCGACAAGCTTGCAGCGCTCAAGGATGACGACACCCAGGTCGGCGAGCGTCTGGTGTTGTGGTTGCAAGCGGCACGAGTGACCGAGGAAAAAATCCAGGAATCCGACGCGGCGATTCGTCGCTACGAGCAGATCCTGACCTTCGAGCCGCCGAAGAAGCGTGCGATGGCAGCGGTGCTGGGCACGCAAGCCGAGGCCAAGCTGGCCCTGGAGCGGTTGGTTCAATCGCCCGAAACGCGGGCCCAAGCCGCAGCAGTCCTGGAGCCGCTCTATCGCAAGCACAGTGAGTGGCGTCCGCTCATTGACCTGCTCGAGCTGTCGCTTTCATCGGCGGCAGACCCGAGCGAGCGCCGACACATCCTGTCGCAGATCGCCAGTCTGCAAGAGACCGGTCTGTCCGATGCGGTCAGCGCGTTTGCGACGTGGGGCCGGATCCTGTCCGAGGATGGCTCAGACGAACAAGCGGTGCTGGAGCTGGAGCGGCTCGCTCGGCTCGGTGGCGAGTACGGTGAGCTGGCCCAGATCTTCGAGCAGCGTCTCGAGACAGCGAGCGATCCTCAGGTGCAGCGCGTCTTTGCACTGAAACTGGCCGGGCTGTACGAGACCCATCTGGCCGACGAAGGCAAGGCGATCGAGCGCTATCGGCGCGTGCGGGAGTTGCCGGGTGATGAGATGGAAGCCCTGTCGGCTCTCGACCGATTGCTCCAGAAGAGCGGCGCGCTGCCCGAGCTGGCTGAGGTGTTGGAGCGCGAGGCTGAAGTGGCGGACTCGCCGAATCAGCAGGCGGACTTCTTGTATCGCTTGGGTGAGCTCAAGACCGGATCTCTGTACGACCTGGACGGCGCGCTGCAAGCGTTCCGCAAGGCCATCGAGCGTCATCCGCAGCATGTCGCGGCACGGGCTGCGGTCGAGCGACTGATCAACTCTCCGGCGCATGCGGTGGCGGCTCTCGAACTACTGGAGCCGTTGGCCGAGCAGGAGCGTGACTTCGGCAAGCTGGTCGAGCTGCTCGAAGTGCGAATCGGTGTCACGCAAGGCAAGCCTGAGCGAGCGGCTCTGCTCGAGCGGATGGCCAACCTGGCGGAAAAAGAGCTGAGCGATCCTTCGCGGGCCTTCGACGCGGTGGCTCGGGCCTTCATCGAGACGCCGGACGAGACGCGGCTGACCGACGAAATGGAGCGGCTGGCGCGGGCTTGTGGACGAGATAGCGACGCCGCGATCAAGCTCGAAGAGGTGCTGGATCGGGTGACGTTTGGGATGAAGTCGAGCGATAGCGGTCGGCGGATGGCTGCCGAGATGCAGCGATCCTTGGGCCTCCGTGCCGCTCGCATCTGGGAGCGCCTGTCGGACGATCAGCGGGCTGAGACGCGCTACCAGACGGTCATCGATCTGGAAGGCGACAACCACGAAGCCCTCGCCGCGCTCGAGAGAATCTACCGTCAGCGGGGCGATGCCACGCTGCTGGCCGAGATGCTGCTCAAGCGGGCCGGTCTGGAAGACAACATCGCCAAGCGCAAGTCGCTGCTCACCGAAGCGGCGGGTCTGTACCAGGGACCACTTGCCGATGAGTTCAAGGCGGTCGAGGCGTGGAAGAAGATCCTCGAACTCGATGAAACGGATGGCAAGGCGCTGTCTTCGCTGGCAGAGCTGTATCACCGTGGTCGTCGCTTCGAGGAGTTGGTATCGGTGCTGACGTCGCAAGCGCGGCTCCTAAGCGGCAATGCCAAGGCCAATATCCTGGCCCGCATCGCTGACCTCCTCTCCGAGGAGCTGGATCAGTCGGCGCAGGCGATCGAGGTCTACCGTGAGCTGCTCTCCATTCAGCCGAACTCGCTGAAAGCGCTGTCGGCGCTGGAGTCGCTCTACACCCGTCGCGAAGACTGGGCGCAGGTCCAAGAAGTGCTGGGTCGTCGCTTCAAGGCGGTTCCGGCGCAGAAGGACAAGATTGCGGTCCTGCGGAAGCTGGCCCAGCTCGCGCTGGAAAAGCTGCAATCGGTCGACGAGGCAGTGTCCCACCTTCAGCAGGTACTGGAGCTTCAGCCGGGTGATCCCGACGCGCAGGCTGACCTCGAGCGGCTGCTGGAAGCGGGCGAAAAGTGGTACGAGCTGGTGGACGTGCTGGTCCGACACGCCGATGCCTCGCACAAGCTGAACAAGCTCGACGAGGAGATCATGCTGCTGCTGCGGGCCGCCGAGATATGGGAAGGCAAGGTCCAGGCACCCGAGCAGGCCAAGAAGCTGCTCGAGCGCGTGCTCGAACTCGATCCGAACCACGTCCGCGCCTTGATGTCGCTGGCGCGGATCTACGAGTCGCAGCACGACTGGGCCCGCTGCAAGGCGACGCTTGAAAAGGCGGTGCGCCTGGCCAAGACCAATGCCGAGATGGCCGAGCTGTACTACCGACTCGGGCGCATGGAAGCCGAGCGTCAGGGCGATGCCGCTGCCGAGCCGTACTACGAGCGAGCGCTGCAAGCCGATCCGACCAACGTTGAGGTCGCCGAGGCGCTCGAGAAGCAGGCACGGGCTCGCGGAGATTTCCGTCGAGTCGCGGCGCTGCTCGAAGTCCGGGCCGAGCGGATGCAGTCGATGGACGTCGCCAAGCAGAAGGAGCTACTCATCGACCTTGGGCGGCTCTATGTGAACGAGCTGAAGTCCCCCGAGGGCGCTCTACCGGTGCTACAGCGAGCCTACAAGCTGGCCCCCGATGACATCCAGGTCGTCGAGCCGCTCGCCGAGATCTACTACAACGCCGGGCGGACCCGCGAGGCCCTGCCGCTGTATAAGACCATCGTTGAGCGGACCGCCAAGGGTCGTCGCAGCAAGGATCTGGCACGGATTCACTTCCGGCTGGCCTCGATTGCCGAAAAGGAAGGTGAGCTGCCGAAGGCACTGGAGCAGTACAACGCTGCGTACGGTATCGACGCCGGGCACTTGCCGACGTTGATCGCGCTCGGTCGGCTGTACATGAACCTGTCCGATTGGGAAAAGGCGCGCCGCATCTACCGTTCGATGTTGCTCCAGAACCTCGATCCGGCTTCCGGGGTGACTCGCGCCGATGTGTACCTGCACCTCGGTGAGATCCACGAAAAGCTCGGCGAAGGTCCGAAGGCCGTTGGTATGTACGAACGTGGCCTAGAGCTCGATCCGAACCACGCCGGCCTGCTGCTCGCCATGGGCCGCGTCCGCCAGTCGTAATCCCCCAAAAAGTCCCACCGCGTGGGGCTTGGCGTGCCGGTTTCTACATCCGCCAAGCCCCCAATCGGCCCCAGCCGCAAAAAGCACCCACGTTTTTTGTAAAAAAACCGACTTCCCCCGCTTGTGGGGCAAGCGCCAAGCAAACCAGGCCACGCTGGTGCGGCTGTGGGCAAGCGCCAAGCGAATCGGGCGACTTGGGGCGCGGTTATTCGGTTTTGGTTGCGGCTGGCGCGGCTTGGGCGGGCTTGGTGCTGCTGGCGCTGTCTAGCTCTTGCTGGGCTTTGCGGGCGGCATCCCGAGCGGTTTCTTTGGCTCCATCTGCTAGCTCTTTGGCTTCCGGCGTTTTGGCGATCCGCACCGCGTGACCCCACAGCGTGTGCTTGCCGATCGGCACAGTGACGGCGAAATAGGCAAAGGCGATGACTCCAAGGAGCCACAGGAGACGCTTCATGGCCTGCATGTTAGCAGAGCGTGCTGGCCACAAGAAAAGGGGTCGCGACAGAAGCCAAGGGTCGTGTTATGAACACGGCTCTTGCCGGTTGGGGCCTAGCTCCCCGACGACCGGCGGAACCATCGCCTCATAGAGAGAACCTACGATCATGACCAAGCTGCGTTGCTGCGCTGCCCTGTCCGCGCTTCTGTTTATCGCCATGACGGCTTCGTGTAAGCAAGGGGAGGGCGAGCGCTGTCAGCTCGACGAAGACTGTAGTGAAGGCTTTTACTGCGAGCTGGCGGGCAACACCCGCGCCCAGGGTGGCTTCTGCAAGGCCCCTGGTGGAACGACGACCGTCGTCGACATGAGCACCGCCGCCGACCTCTCGAAGCCCGATCTGTAGCCGGAGCGATCGTTTTGAGGGACCGACTAGACCGTTAGCTTGGCTCGGCCACCGCGCTCGAGCGCTTGGGCTAGGTCTGGAAGCGCTGGCGGATCGGTGTCGAGCAGTTTCGCGAGCGCTCTAGCCACCACCATCTCGGCAGTTACCGCTCGAGCGTTATCAGCGCGAGAAAACAGGTCGGCATCTCGCCGCGTGTCCGCCATGCGACGTCCAAACGAAAAGAGCTGCGATTTGAAGTCGGTCACCCGTGGTCGGCCGAGCGGTTGACCCTTTTGCCAGGCCACGGCGGCTCGACCGACTTGCTCCAACTCACGCAGACTGCCGCGCTCGTACCAGGCGATCCCTCCGCGCACCCGCTCGGGCTCGGCGGGGTCGGCAAACATGCACAGTACCTCGGGCCCGGTCTCGGATAGCGCTTCTCCGGCGACCGGCAGCGTGGGCGACGGAAACATCGGCTCTTCGTTGATGTCGACCCAGTCGGACAGAACGTCCGGCCAGCGTGGCTCGCGCAAGGCTCGCACCTGCTGCGGTTCAATCACCGTCACCACGTTGGCATCGGGCAGTCGCAGCACCGAAACCAGCGCCGAGCCTCGCCAGACCTTGACGAGACGTCGCGGTAGCTCCGCCGAGAACTCACCGGGATAGAGCAGCCACTCAATCATGACCGCATTGTATCAGCGACAGCGCTGCGGACAGAGCGGGCCGAAAGCGGTGGAAAACAAAAAAGCCAGCTA
>CALLYL010000927.1 GCA_937859535.1 uncultured Myxococcales bacterium | reverse complement strand
CAACGAGCCGTTTACTTGCAGCAGGTGAACTTGGCGTGACGGAACTGGCTCAGGGCTCCGCATGGATCGTAGCCACCAAATGCGGTGAGCTTTAGGCCACGCGAGGTGCAGAGCTTGTCGGCCTCGGCTTTCAGGGCAACTTCTGATTGGCACGACATGCCATCACCGAGGATGCTGCTCACGCAGGTGGAAGGAGGAGGAGGAGGCGGCGGCGGCGGCATGACTGAGTCGCAGCACTCTGCCTGGGCAGAGCCGAATCCACCCATTGCGCAGGGCCTGTCTAGCTTGAGATCACGCAGCGTCCGCATCTTGGTCGAGCAGAGCGTGATGGCCTCGCGCTTCCACACGTCGGGCAGGCGACATACTCCGGCACCGGGGACTGGACTCCACTCACAACGAACCGGAGGAGGAGGCGGCGGAGGCGGAGGAGGCGGAGGCGGCGGAGTTGCGCCACAGCACTCGACCTTGACGTCGAGGTGGCCGGTGCGGCAAGGAGTACCGAAGCCAAGGCTCCTGACGGAAGCGCCCTTGGCCTTGCAGACGGCTTCAGCGCGAGCCTTCCAGGAGCCGTCATCGACGCAAGCGCCCATCGGAGCCTTGAGAGCCTCCGAAAAGCACATTCCCGGAGGAGGAGGCGGTGGCGGAGGAGGAGGCGGCGGCGGAGTTGCGCCACAGCACTCGACCTTGACGTCGATGTGGCCGGTACGACAGGCCAGGCCAAACGACAGATTCTTCACAGACAGTCCCTTGGACTTGCAGAACGCCTCTGCTTTGGTCTTCCAGGAACCGTCATCCACACAGACACCAGCGGCCGTGCTCAACGTCTCGGTGATGCACATGTCCGGAGGCGGAGGAGGAGGTGGTGGTGGAGTTACGGAATCACAGCAGGTGTACGTCGCTTCACGCCAGCTCGCCATGCCACAGGAATTGGCGAACGTGACGCTCTTGAGTGCGAGGCTTTTGGACTTACAGGAGGCTTCGCCATAGCTGCGCCAAGTCTTTTCATCCTTGCAACTGGTCGCGCCGCCTTCCTTGATCGTGACGCAGCGCGGAGTGACATCCGGAGCCAGCGAGCTGACTTCTTCGCCGGTGGTGACTTCTCCTGCGTTTTGCTCGACTTCACTCGGCATACCATCGCACGCGCCAAGCAGCGCTGCGGAGCCGAGCAGTGTCATCAGCCAAGGCCGCTTTCGCGACTCACTACATCGACCAAGACCACTGTGTTTCTTCTGCATCGAGATTCCTCCTGAAGAAGGTGTCGGTATCGGCTTTCGCCAAGGCAAATGCTACGCCGATACACTGACTGTGCATCAGTAAGTGGCCAGAGAAGCTGGGCGTGGCTCAAAAAAACCAGCCGAAGTGGTGGGATGACTTGTGACGCTCAGTTTGCGGAGGAATCGCCGCGCCAAGCCCCGCGAAGCAGCGGAGTGAGCGGACGCTGAGGCAGGCTCAGTTTTTGGTGCAATCGACCGGGCCGGATACTTTGCGGACGACGCATTTGGCCGGGTAGTAGGCGTAGTTGAACGCCTTTTCGTAGCAGCACGCTTTCCATACGGTCTCTTGAGTGTTCTGGACGAACGTCTGGATCGCGAACGGCTCGCACTTTCTGCCGATGCTGGCGAAGTCGAGAAGTGCCTGATTTTTGACCTGAGCATCGACGCGTTCACGGGCCCCGCAGTCGCCAGGGCTCATGAGCGACTCTGGTTGAAGATCGGACTCTGGATAGCAGCTTCCGAGCGCAGCAAGCAAAACAAGCGGTAGGACGCGGACAGGGTTCACGGGTGCCTCCCCTGTCTGATTGTAAAACAAATTTACGTATCTAAAGATACATTTTTGAGTCGAAGCGCGTTGCTAATTACTGACACTGAACTGAGACTCATCGCAGCGCTCGCCAGCATCGGGCTGAGTAGCACTCCGACGAGTGGATAGAGCACGCCAGCGGCGATGGGTACCGCGAGCAGGTTGTAGCCGAACGCAAACCACAAGTTTTGACGAATATTGCGTCGGATGTGCTTCGACAATTTCATCGCCTTGAGGAGGGCCAACAGCTCGCCGTGGAGCAGCGTCACGGCTGCGCTCTTGATGGCGACGTCGGTGCCACTGCCCATGGCCACACCGACATCGGCGCTGGCGAGTGCCTCTGCGTCGTTAATTCCGTCGCCAACCATCGCAACGCCTTGACCACGGCTGCGCAGAGTTTTGACCAACGCGGCCTTGTCGTGCGGCTTGAGTGCAGCGTGAACCTCGGAAATGCCGAGTCGGTGGGCGATGGCGTGGGCGGTCTGCTCATTGTCTCCCGTCGCGAGCACCAGCGACAGTCCGAGCTTGCGCAGCTTGGACACGGTTTCCCCAACGCCGGCGCGCAGTTGGTCATGCACGGCAATCGCGCCCAGCCACTCACCATCGAGCGCAACTTGCATCACCGTCTGTCCCTCCTGCTGAAGGAGCAAAATTTCGCCGAGGACATCGTGTGGAACGGCGATCTGTTCCTCCGCAAGCAGCGCCAGCGTTCCCACCACGACCTTGCCGTTGGTGGTGAGCCCCCGCAGCCCCCGGCCCGGGAGCGCTTCGACGGTGGTGGCCGTAGCAAAAGCGAGCTGACGAGACTTGGCCGCGCCGACGATGGCCGAGCTGAGCGGGTGTTCGCTGCCCTGTTCTACACTTGCCGCTACCGACAACAGCGTCTCCTCGCTGACACCGTCTCGGGGCAGGAGTGCCGCGACCGATGGTTTCCCAATGGTGAGTGTGCCGGTCTTATCAAGAACGACAGTACCGACGACCGCCAGTCGTTCGAGCGCTTCTGCGTCACGAAACAGCACCCCTTCCGTCGCCCCGCGTCCCGAGCCGACCAGGATCGACATCGGGGTGGCCAGCCCAAGTGCGCAAGGGCAAGCGATGATGAGCACCGACACCGCCGATACGACAGCGAGCGGTAGCTTAGAGACCCCTCCGATGCCCAGCCAAGTGATGAGCGTGATGACCGCTGCCGCGACCACCGTGGGAACAAATACCGCAGAGGCCTTGTCGACAACACGTTCGATGGGGGCGCGGCTGCGTTGGGCTCTACGGACCGCCTGCACGATTTGACCCACCATGGTATCGCTACCTACGTCGGTGAGTCGAATCAGCAAGGTGCCAGTGCCGTTTACGGAACCACCGACGACACGCTCGCCAACGGTCTTGGGAACGGGCATGGACTCTCCGGTGAGCAGCGACTCATCGAGAGAGCTTTGGCCATCGAGGATCACTCCATCGGCACAAACCCGCTGCCCTGGCAGCACCCGCACTCGATGGCCGGGATACAGCTCGCCTAGTGGAACATCGCGTTCTTCGCCCGAGGGCAAGACCCGTCGCGCAGTCGCCGGGAGCAGCGTCAACAGGGCCCGCAGCGCTTCGCCGGTCTTGTGGCGCGCCCGTAGCTCCAGCACCTGACCGAGCAGCACCAGCGTCGAGATCATGGCCGCCGATTCGAAATACACGGCAGGCGGATGACCGACGAGACCGCCGATAGCAAACTGCAAAAGTCGCACCACACTGTAGCTATAAGCGGTCGCTACGCCGAGCGTGATCAGCGAAAACATGTTGAGCCGAAGATCACGAAACGAGCGATAGCCACGTCGCCACAGCTCTGTACAGGCGAGCAGCACCAGCGTCGTGAGCAGCGCTTCACTGAGCACGATCCACGTCGAGCCGTGGTGGCCCAGCAGCATCCCGCCCATCTCCAGTGCGAACACCGGTACCGTCAACAGCGACGACAGCTTGAGCCGCCACGTCATTTGAGCGAGTTCGCTGTGTGGGGACTCTTCCGAAGGGGACATCGCGAGCTGGTCGGGCTCTAGTGCCATGCCGCATTTGGGACAGGGAACCGGTTTTTCCTCGCTGACCTCGGGACACATCGGGCACAGCCAGCGCGCTGCTACCGGGGGAGTGGTGGGTTTTTGGGCGTACAGATAGCGCTCGGGATCGCCGGCAAACTTGTCGCGACAGCGTGGATTGCAAAAAAAGTAGGTCGTGCCCAAAAAGTCGTACGAGCCCCCTTTGGGAGCGCGAGGGTCGACCTTCATTTTGCAGATCGGGTCGATCGCGAACTCTGCGTCGCTCGGGAGAGGCAGCGGCGAAACGGTCATGTCCGTATGCTACTCGGCCTTACCTCGATTGTGCGGCCCGTGCGATCAGGGAAGGTAGGGGAAGGTGGTATTCGGCGGATTGCTGATGGCGACGGAATCGGTGGCGGGCGCGTTGCCCATCAGCAAGGAAAACGTGGCATCGACGACGTCGTAGTCGAGCTTGCGACCACCGCAGTCCATGCTGGCCACTCCCGCCAGCGCTGATGTCTCAACCTTCAGGTAGGCGGTACAAGCCGCCTTGCTGGTATCGACGATAATGGTGTCGGCTGCGAGCAGTGAGGCCATGTTGGTAAAGCGGGCGGCTCCGACTGCTGTTGGGGCGATTGGGTGACCACACGTGCCATCGAGCCCATCGTAGAGCGCCAGCGTTTGGGCGAACGGCGATGCCCAGGACGACCACGGGAAGGACTTGTCGCGGTTGTAGCGCTCACGAGAAGTCGCACTGGCTTCGAGCTGGCCGTTGACCGTGAGCAAGTCAAAAGGATTGGTCACCGCGAGGTTGATGAGCGGTCGACCCGCCCGATCGATGAGGTCGCCGAGCGGAAAGACGCACAAGCCGGTGACCCCATCACAGCTCATGGGGCTGACGCAGGATACGCTGGCACAGCGACTGGGTGGCGTTTCGCAGGCACCGCTTGATGGATTGCAGACTTGGCCGCTCGGACAGACAGTGGTACTGCACGGTGGCTGTGCGGGAACCCCAGCTCCACAGCCCAGCAGCAGCACCAGCAGCGACGGAAAGAGTGTGCGCTTCATGGACAGCCCCCGTTAGTTGGTCTTGACCTTCTTGTGCGTCGCACCCCACACCGCCAGGATCGGTCCGCCGCGATTGAGCAGCGTGCGATCGACCTCCATCACCAGCGCCAGGACGTTGCTGGCGGCGAAGAAGTTGGGCGAGGGCGTCACACCTTGAAGCGCTGTTTGCGCAGAGGTCTTGCCGGTTCCCAGGATGGTGGTCGCTTTGCATCCCGCTGCATCGCCGGTTGGAACGGCAGCCAGCGAGACTTTGGCGGCGGTTTTCATGGCCTCGAAGTTGGCGATGCTGACAAAGCTCGGGTCTTTGCGCAGGCCAGCAAAGACGCGAGCCTTGCCGTTAGAAGAGGTGATTCCGGCAGCGACCGATGCGTCGCCACTGATTGCCGTCGCGGCATCCCCCACGACACAAGAAATACGCTGGCTGTCATCGAAGCCACAAACAATGTCGGTGAGCACCGCCGAGGTCGAGCTGACGGCGGCGCGGCTCGAGGTGTGAAACACGTACAGTGAGTCGGTGGCGAACTTGCTTGTGGCGGTGGCACTGGGGTTGACGGTCAGGGCGAGGATGACCTTGCTGCCGTCGGTCGACATCCACGAAAACAGGTCGGTAATGTCGGCGGCAGGGGCGGCGGTCGCCGATGCGGAGTCTTGATGGTCTATCGCTTGAACCGACGGCGCAGTGAGCATCGTAAGCAGCCCAAGGGCGAAGGAGCGACCAATCCGTCTCATCGTGAACACTCCGTGGGAATTCGGTTGCAGTTAGGTTGGGTACTCGGCGCACAGATTGTGAAGTCGGTCGCGGCGCAGCAAGTACGACGGTGCCTCATCGGACAGAACCAGGCCGGGTAGCTCACAGGCCAGCAGCTTCGGGCCACCGCCGCTTGGACCGACCAGCATCGAGACGTCGACCTCGGTGAGCCGGAAACCGCGACGGAACAGCAGACCGCGTAGGATCGTCGAGCAGCCCGGCGGTAGATGCAGTGTGCCGCGTACGTTGAGCGCTTCGGTCGCAAATGCTGCCGAGTCCTCCGCGTCGAGAATCGTCACGTCCACCTTGTCCCCGATGAATCGTCCGAGGTCTTCGGGGGAATGCGACTTGAGTGCGGGACGGGAAACCAGAGCGACCGACCGCCCGCCCGGTGGGGTCAGAAAGCCGATGGCGGCGCTGCCACGCGGACAGGTCGACGATAGCTCAATGGCCATGACCTGCGCGCCCATCGGGAGCAGCGCTTTGACTTCCTCGACGGAAGCGTGTGACGAGCCCTGATCGCTGCCGCCGTAGGTGAGGACGAAACGGTTGCGCTCGACTGGGATGATGTCGACCTGACCTTGCCAAGGATGTTTGGCGGTTTGGATCTCTAGCCCAGCATCGGCGATGGCCCGACTCGCGGCGTCTTCGGCGGCGGTTTCCCCGTGGTTGCTGCGCAGAAAGACCGGCCTTGGCAGCTTGCCCGGTGACAGAAACGATGATCCGAGCAGCGCGGCGTATACCGAGGACTGTGAGCCGACTCGGCCCGGATCGATCACCAGGATTCGTCCCAGCGTGCGGTGAATTTCGTCGCAGAGCTTGAGCCACTGAGCAAAGGCTTGACCGGGCAGCCCCGGCGCAACTTGCTCGGCGGCGGCACCACGGGGAACAAAGGTCTTGTCGGGGTAGGACAGGATAAACGTAGCCATCCTGTCCAGGCTATCACGCTTAGGAATGCGATTTTTCTGTAATTCAGAAAACCGAAATTCCCAGTTAGAGGCCGAACTTGGCCAGTTTTTTGTGGAGCCCTTCGCGAGTGATGCCAAGCGTCTCTGCGGTGCGGGTCTTGTTGCCGCCGTGGTCCTTCAGTGCTGCAATCAGCAGGAACCGCTCGACCTCTTCCATCATGTCCTTGAGCTGGCCTTTTTGGGGCGCAATGCGGTCCATCAGCCCTTCGGCCTGGCGCATGCGCGGGGCCAGCAAATCGGGCGTTAGGAACTGCTCGGGCTCGACTTGGATGACGAGGCGGTGGACCTCATTTTCCAGCTCGCGGACGTTGCCCGGCCAGTTGTAGGCGACGAGCTGTGCCATGGCTTCGGACGTGAAACCCGGCACCGCCTTCTTCATCTCGCTGCTGTACTTGTGCAAAAAGTGCTCGGCGAGCAGCCCGATGTCTTCTCGTCGCTCTCGGAGCGCGGGCAGGCGAATCGGGTAGACCTTCAGCCGATAGTACAGATCCTGACGGAAGCGACCCTCTGAGACCTCTTTTTCGAGCGAGCGGTTGGTCGCACACAGGATGCGCACATCAACCTTGCGCGGAGTGGTCGCACCGACGGCACGAACCTCGCCTTCTTGCAGCACGCGGAGCAGCTTCGCTTGC
Organism: uncultured Myxococcales bacterium; assembly: GCA_937859535.1. Taxonomy (GTDB): domain Bacteria; phylum Myxococcota_A; class Polyangia; order Palsa-1104; family JAEUJZ01; genus JAEUKA01. The sequence goes on along the minus strand of CALLYL010000927.1, from coordinate 1,173 downwards.
AACCCGAGCGACATCTCGCCGATCTCATCGAGGAACAGCGTGCCACCGTCAGCGACTTCAAACAGGCCCTTTTTGTCGCTGTCGGCACCAGTAAACGACCCCTTTTTGTGACCAAACAGCTCGGACTCGAGCAGCGTGTCGGGGACGGCGGCGCAGTTCTGGGCGACGAACAACTTGTCGCGGCGGCTCGACTGCGAGTGGATGAGTGAGGCGATAAGCTCCTTGCCAGTGCCGGTTTCACCCTCGATGCAGACGGTGGCGCGGGTGTCGGTGACCTTTTGAACTTGTTTGAGGACATCGCGAAACGCCGGGCTGTGACCAATCGGTTCGACGGTGCGACGCTTTTCGTCGCGGCTTTTGAGGTAGCGGTTTTCGGCGCGAAGCTGCTCCTCGGCGAGCCGTAGCCGCTGATGGAGTCGCGCATTTTCGATGGCCAGCGTCGCCTGTCCCGCCAGCACCAGCAGCACTTCGAGGTCACGCTCGCGAAACATTGCCGCCGAGCTGCGGTTGTCACACTGAATGACGCCGCGAATTTCTTCGCCTTCCCACAGTGGCACGCCGATGATCGACTGAATCCGTGCCCCCATGATCGATGCAGCCCCGGCGAGATCTTGCGGCGCATTGGCAAACAGCACCGCTGCTCGTTCATGGAGTACGCGACGAATCACCGCCCGTGAGGCTCGGATCGGCATGGCTGGCTTGGCTTCGCTCGATTTGTCGCCTTTGGCCTCGGGCTTGGCCTCGGGCTTGGCCTCGCTTTTGCGCGTCGAGCCAAACACGGTCGCCATCTTCGCTTCGCTACCATCGGTCAGCTCAATCGCGATGTGGGTTGATAGTGGCAGCAGCTCGAACACCGACTCGGCGATGCCCTCGAACACCGCTTGCAGATCCAGGCCGCGTCGCCCGAGGCGCTTGGAAACCGCCAGCAATCCCGATGCCAGCACCGGATCGCGTTCGACCTTGCCCGCCACCTCTTCTGCGTCAGCCAGCGGCCTGCGGGCCAGGATGCGGTGCTCGGGCTCGGGTGTTTCGCCCGTCTCGTGCGGCCCACTCTTTCCCGAAGCTGGCGCGCTGCGCCCAAGCTGCATTGCCGGAACCGTCGGAGAACTACTTCCCGGCGGAGCGACGATCGGTTCTAGCTGCCCAGCCGCCAGCGAGCAGCCCAAGATCACC